>NZ_JAMYQN010000017.1:0-122603 GCF_040320905.1 Mesorhizobium sp. M0590 | reverse complement strand
ACGAGGTTCGCGGAAAAGCGCCCAACAGCGGCCACATCGCCGCTTCAGGCCGCCAAAACCTCATCGCCGTGCATCAAGGCGGCTAAGTGGAAGGGTGCGAGGCTTGTGACGGCTTCCAGCACGGCCTGATATCGGCGATATACTTGAAAAACTGACTGACGGCTGCAGAAAGCAAGAAATTTGTCCGCTGACAAAATCGGCAAATTGTGCAGCCTATTCAATGCATGAATCGGATCGCGTGATTCCGCTGCCGCGAGGCCGTTAACCTTTTGTTAACTTAAAATTTCTTGCCGGATCGAACGAATCGGACATAATGACGGTTGCTTAGTGTCTTTACGCCAAAAATCGTTTTTAGAGAGTCTCGATCGAATGAACGTGAGTTCGCCCGTTCCCACGAAAATCCCGTTGCTGTTCGAGAAAAGCATTCTCGAGCAGGGCGACCAGATATCGAAGAAGTTGCACCTACTCTCGATGCAGCGCTTCCCTCCCCATGCAAAGAAGAATCTTCGACCGTTCTCGCTGGCCGAGGTTGCCAACTATCTTGGGGTCTCCCAAAGCCATCTGAAGAAACTGCACCTGGAAGGCAAAGGCCCGGTGCCTGAAACCTCAGCGTCGGGCAGGCGGTCGTATACTGCCGAACAGATGCTTCAGCTGCGCCAGTATCTCGACCAGTACGGGCGATCCGACGCCCGAATGTATGTTCCCCATCGGCGGCCGGGCGAGAAGCTTCAGATCCTGGCTGTAGTCAATTTCAAGGGGGGAAGCGGTAAGACCACCACTGCTGCCCACCTCGCCCAATACCTTGCGCTGACCGGGCACCGTGTCCTAGCTGTCGATCTCGACCCGCAGGCGTCGCTTTCCTCATTGCATGGCTTCCAGCCTGAACTCGACCAGACGAAATCGCTTTACGACTCGATTCGATATGACGACGAGAAGGTGCCTCTCTCGGAAATCATCAAGCCAACGAATTTCCCGGGTCTCGATATCGTCCCTGCGAACCTAGAGCTGCAGGAATTCGAATACGACACGCCTCTGGCAATGACGGACAGGTCTTCGAATGTCGGCAGGGCGTTCTTCACGCGGATCTCGACGGCATTGACGGAGGTCGACGATCGCTACGATGTCATAGTTATCGATTGTCCGCCTCAGGTCGGGTACCTGACGATCACCGCACTGGCCGCGGCGACGTCAGTGTTGATCACGATCCATCCGCAGATGCTCGATGTGATGAGCATGGGCCAGTTTCTGCTGATGCTCGGGAACATCCTCGAGCCGATCAGGGCGGCGGGTGCCGAGGTGAATCTGGAGTGGTATCGCTATCTTGTAACTCGATTCGAACCCACAGATCAGCCGCAAGCGCAGATGGTGGCGTTCCTGCATACGCTGTTTGGCGAATTCATTCTCAAGAACCAGATGTTGAAATCAACGGCGATTTCCGATGCGGGGATTACCAAGCAGACCCTCTACGAAGTCGAGAAGAATGCGATGACCCGTTCCACATACGAGCGGGCAATGGATGCGCTAGATGTCGTAAACGGCGAAATCGCCGACTTAATTCATGAAGCATGGGGGCGCTGACTTTTGTCCGTAGACAAAATCGGATCTTTTCCGAATGCATTCAATGACCTAGGCGCTCTCTGGAGGTAGACAAATATGGCGCGTAAGAATCTACTTGCAGGCCTCGCAGAAAAGGAGGCCGACGACCAGGTGTCGTCCGCCTCCAAGGCATATCCGATCCGAGGCGCTTCGAAATCCATGATCCGCTCGGTCAACGAGTTGGCAAAGCAAGCGGATGCGTATCTTGAAGGCGAGCATGTGGTCGAACTTGATCCAAACGCTATCGATGGGTCGTTCGTTTCCGACCGCATGGGCGACGACAAGGAGCAGTATCAAGAGCTGCTGGAAGCGATCCAGGAGAGGGGGCAGGATTCTCCCATACTTGTTCGTCCGCATCCCCGTATCGACGGCCGCTACATGATCGTTTTCGGGCATCGCCGCGTCCGAGTTGCCTGCGAACTGGGGCGGAAGGTGAGGGCGGTCGTCAAGGAGATCGACGACAAGACTCATGTCATTGCCCAGGGTCAGGAGAATTCCGCCCGGGCAAATCTCAGTTTCATCGAGAAGGCGATGTTCGCAAAGCGCCTTGAGGACCTGGGATATGACAGAGATGTTATTTCCTCGGCGTTGGCCTCGAACGCCGCTGCTGTCTCAAAGATGGTGTCAGTTGTTACAAGGATTCCGGCATCCGTCATCGGCAAGATTGGATCAGCTGCGTCTGTCGGCCGCGAGCGGTGGGTCGAGCTGTCCCTTCTTGTCGGCAAGAAATCAGACATAGTTAATGAAATCCTGTCCGAACCCGAATTCGGTGAGATGGAAAGCAACGGACGCTTCGAAAGGTTGCTTGCAGCCCTGAATGCGAAGGGGAAGCCCGTTCGCAAGGCCGGTGTGAAGCAAGAGGCGCATTCCTGGGCTGCCGAGGACAAATCAGTTAGCGTCAGTGTCAAGAAGGCAGGCAAGGCCGTTACGATCACCGTGAAGGAGACGGATGGCAGCCGCTTTGGAACGTGGATTTCTGACAATCTTGGCGACCTTTATGAGGCGTTCAGGAAGTCGGAGAGGACAGCAACAGGAGACTGAACCGCAAAAGAAAAAGGCCCCCGACGGCGAACCGTGGAAGCCCTTCTCGATCTGTAGCAAGCCGAGAATCTCATTTCCACGAATCAGTGTCAAGAGTTTTAAGCGTCGATTCGGCGGACGGATTTCTTTTGCCTAATTGAAGGCGAAGGAAGAAATGGAGACGGGTATTGCAACGACGCCCTTTGGGCGGCGGCCGATGTCGCTTGCCATGCTGGCAGCGCACAACGAGTCACGGGAGATCCCCAAGGGCAGGGTCGTCGACAAGTGGCAGATCTACCGCAACCTCTGCGAGGGCAAGAGCATCGTCGGCATCGGCGATCGCGCCCTGGCCGTCCTGAATGCGCTGCTATCATTCTATCCGGACAGCGAGCTGAGTGAGGAAAACGGCCTCATCGTGTTTCCCTCGAACGCACAGCTGTCCCTCAGGGCGCACGGCATGCCCGATTCCACCTTGCGGAGGAACCTGGCGGAGCTGGTGGATTGCGGTCTGGTCATCCGGCGGGACAGCCCGAACGGCAAGCGTTACGCGCGCAAGGGCAGGGGAGGGGAGATCGAGGAAGCATTTGGCTTCTCGCTGGCGCCGCTGCTGGCCCGTGCTAACGAGTTCGAGGCGGCGGCTGAGCATGTTCGCGCCGGCAACAGGGCGCTCAGGCTTATGAGGGAACGCATTACGCTACACCGCCGGGATATCCAGAAGCTGATCGAGGCGGCCGTTGAGGAAGATGTGCCGGGCGACTGGGGAGGCCTGTGGAGGCGTTTCCGCGCCGTTGTGGAGACAATTCCGCGCCGTGCATGCATTGCCGAGCTCGAACCCATCGTGGCCGATCTGGCCGTGCTGCGTGACGACGTGGATAAGCTGCTGGAAATCCATATGGAATCCACGAATCCGAGCGGCAATGACTCCCAAAGCGAGCGGCAGCAATCTGATTCAAATACCGAGTCTATTTTTGAATTTGAACCTGCTTTGGAAAAAAGCGGGGCGGCGGCCGAGCCACTAACGAGGACCGCAGAGCCCCAAAAAACCTATCCGCTGGGGCTGGTGCTGAAGGCCTGCCCCGAAATCGCCGACTACGCCGTCGACGGCATCGGCAACTGGCGCGATCTGATGATAACCGCCGCCCAGGTGCGGGGATATCTGGGTGTCTCGCCGTCAGCGTATGAGGAGGCCTGCCATGCCATGGGTCAGGAGATCGCCGCGGTGGTGATTGCCTGCATTCTGCAACGGGCACAGCACATCAATTCCGCGGGCGGATATCTGCGGGTGCTCACCGAGAAGGCGAGGGCAGGGGAGTTTTCGGTCGGGCCGATGCTGATGGCGGCATTGCGAGCGAACGGCGTGACAGCAAAGATGACAGGGTAACCGTTGGCGAATCGGGTCGCGCTGATGCGGGGCTTGCATGGCGCATCATGTGAGGCTATATTTTGCCTCACATGGAATGGAGAGTGATATGCTAGCGTTCGGAAATGTCGCCGACGTGTTGGGGCTGCCCGTTAAGGAGGTGGCGTCACGGTCGCCTTTCGGGCTGATCTCCCGGATCGAGAATGGACTTCCCATCGGGGCGCTCGAGCGCGTTGCGCATCTTCTGGCGCCTGGCGATGCTCAGTTCAAATACCGGCTGATCCCCAAGGCGACCTACGAGCGGCGCAAGGCGGTACATCGCCTCTCGTCGGACGAGGGTACACGATTGGCCCGCGTGGCGCGCGTCTGGGGCCTTGCTGTCGATGTCTGGCGCAACGAAGAGGAAGCGCGCGATTTCCTGTTTCGGCCGCACCCGATGATTGAGGACAAGCGACCGATCGACGTCGTTATCCTGAGCGAGTTCGGCGCCGAAATGGTGGTCGAAATCCTCGGAGGTCTGAAGTACGGCAGTGCTGCGTGACGGCGCAGACTCTCGATCGCACGCTATCGTCCTTTCGCATCGGCGATCCGGCCGGCACCTACCCGATCTTCGACGCGATCGGCTCGACGATCGCGTCAGGGCGATGGAACACGCCCGGAAGTCCTGTCATCTACACCAGCGAGCATTATTCGACGGCCCTGTTGGAAAAGCTGGTGCATGGCAGCGGCCGACTGCCGCCCAACCAGCACTACATCGAAATCATGATCCCTAGCGGGCTGAGCTACGAGGTCTTTTCGCAGCCGTCGCTGCCCGGCTGGGACACGATGCCGGCGACGGTGAGCAAGGGATTTGGCGAAACCTGGTGTTTAGACCGGCGCAGCGTCATCCTGCTGGTGCCGAGTGTCGTGGCGCGTCTCGATTGCAATGTGCTGATCAATCCGGCGCATCCGGAGTTTTCAAGGATCGAGACAAGTCTGCACCAGCCCGTCTACTGGGACCGGCGGCTGTTTGGCGCGTAACGGGGAGGGGGAAGGGAAGGGGCTTTGCTTTCTGTCGGCTACAACCCCGGGGCCTTGAGATTGACGCGGAACCGGTCACGCCGGCGCTGATATTTCCGCGTCATCTCGGCCGAGGCATGGCCGAGCTGCTTTTGCACAGAACGTTCATCGACCTCGGCCGGCGAGGCAAGCCCGGCGCGCAGGGAATGGCCGGAGAACTTTGGCCCCGTTCGGCTTCCGACAGGCCGCCGCACACGCCGGCGGCAAGCGCGGCTGCCTCGGAACAAATTGTCCTGGAGCTGACGCCGCAAGCTGTGATGTGTCGGATCGATCTGCGACTCAGATGATTATCCGCGCCGCCCGCCCGAGCGTGCGCTCGGCATCGTTGTAGTAGTTCGACGCCTGCTGCACGGAGCGATGCTGCGATTGCTGCATGGCTTCGGGCAGCGGAATGCCGCGGCGGGCGGTTTCGGTCAGGTAGCCGGAGCGCAGGCCATGGGCGGAAAACGCCGCCGGGTCGAGCCCGGCCTCGGCGACGCGGCGCTTCAGGATGAGATTGACGCTCTGCGGCGTCAGGGCGCGTTTTTCCAGGTTGCCCCAACGGTCGATGCCGCGGAACACGGCGCCCTCGCTGATCCGGGCGCGCTCGAGCCAGTCTTTTAGGGCCAGCACCGGGCGGCCGACCAGCAGCACGAAAGCGTCGGCGTCGGCCTGGGTCGTCTTGGTGCGGCCGAGCCGGATCGACAGGCACGGCAGTTTTGGCCCCTCTGGATCCTTGGGGTCGGCCGGCACAGGCTCTTCCTCAACGAACTGCTCGACACGCAGGGACGAAACCTCACTGCGGCGGCGGCCGCCTGACGCAAACGCCATGAGCAAAAGCGCACGGTCGCGGACGTCGACCAGGCGATCACCGGCGCAAGTCGTAAGCAGTGCGGACAGGATGTCGGCGGTCACCGCCTTTTTGCTCTTGCGGCCGCGCGGGCGGGCGCTGGCGCGCACCGCCAGTTTTAGCGCGCTGCGCAGGCCTGGCGCCGAAAAATTTCCCGTCAACCCGCGCCAGCCGGTCAGCGTCGACCAGCTGGACAGGCGCCGGCGCACGGTGTTAGGCGCGTGCGGTCCGTCGACGCGCAACAGTTTGGCCGACTTCAAAGCCGCTGCCACGTCTTCGGGCATGCCATGCGACACATCGGTTTCCCGTTTGGCCGAATCCCACAGATGATGGGCGACGAATTTGATCAGCAGTGCCTCCGGCGCCGGCCAAGGCAGCGAAAAACCGGTCGCGGCAAGCGACCAGGCTTCGAGGTAGCCGAGGTCGGAGGCCAGCGCCCGCAGCGAATTCTCCCCCATCCCCTCCCTTGCCAGGTGGCGCAGCGTCTCGACGTCGTCGTCGGTGAGGATGTCGGCCAAAAAGTCGCGCCGGTCGAACGGCAGCACGGACTCCAGCGCGTCGAGCGCCTCGGCGCGGCGCAGTTTTTGGTCGGATGCGGGTTTTGGCAGGCGAAGGTCCATGATGCCGGCTCAGAACAGATATTTTCTGTCTGCCCACTCAAGCAGCACGGCGGCATCACCATCGGCCAGCCGCACGCGCCCGGCGCGCAGGCCGTCGGCGATCGCATGGCCGGCATCCGGATCGACCCAGTGCCCGTGCGTCATGAAAAAGAACCAGGCGAAGGGCAGGCCGACTTCTTCGTCGATCGCTTCGATCCGTTCCATCAGCCGATGGACGGACGCGCCCTCTTCGCCCAGCAGCCGCTCGGCCGGCTTCCGCAGCGGTCGCGGAATAAACCCGATCTCGCGTTTTTGGCCGGGACCCTCAAAATCGTGGATGTCGAAGGCCCAGTGGTCAAAGATGCGTACGCTTGCGGCACTTGATCGCGCCCAGTCGGCAAAAAAGCGGTTTTCGCGCGGCTCGAAATCGAACCAGTCGGGATAGGCGTCGAGAAAGGAAATCTCGTGCGTGGCGTCGGGACCGACCTCGCGGATGATGCGGTTTTCGAGCTCGGGACGGCTCGCTTCGCGCTGCGCGTGTTCGATGCGGGCGCGGCGCGCCAAAAAACTGCGCATGTGGACGATGCCGCCGCCGGTGCGGCCGCGCAGCCGGTAAACCGGTCCGGCGAGCTGCCGCGCCTCAGCCGCGGACTCGCGAGAAACCCAGGTCGGCTCGAACAGATGGTCGGCGCCGGTGGGGCGATAGCCGGGATCGACCACCGCGCCGGCCAGATGTTCCGTCTCGCGGCCGAGCGAGAGCTGGACGAAGTCTGCCACGCCCGGACCGGTCGGAGCAAAGGCGAAGGCGCTGGCGCCGCGCCATTCGGCGAATTTTTCTCCGCTCTCGCGATGCCGGTTCCAGAAGGCGGTGAGGTCGCCGCCGACATCGGCCAGTGCGCGCTCGACCCAGGCGCGATGGTCGCCGAGGCGCGTGCCATCGGCAGCGACGACAGCATGAGGGTTGCGCCAGTAGGGATCGTCGATCCGCGCGACGGTAAAGACGAAGCCCGCAAAGGCCTTGTTCAGGGCCGGGGCGAGCTCGGCGTCGGCCGACTGCGGCTGCAGCGCTGCGAGCACGGTTACGACGGAAGCGGCGTCGGGCAGGCGGACGGGTTTTTGCTCGGACATGCAGGTTGCCTTTCTATCGGCCGGGAAAGGCCGTCCAGAACGCCGGCCGCACGAGCACGATTCTGGCTGATTTGGGCGGCGAAAACAATCACTATCGATAAGCGGTCATTATCGATAGTCATTTTGCTCCCTGAAGAGATACGATGTAAGTCCAGTGATCACATCACTAGCTTGACCAACGCGAATCAGCCATCATGAAAACAATGGCTTACACGCTCGACAAACTGCCCCTGGAAACCCTGATCGGGCCGGTTGCCCGCGCGACCGCGGTTTTGGTCCGCCTCGACGAGCGGGTCGCCCGTTCGCCGGTCCGCGACGGCTTTGTCGAGCGCCAGCATTTTGCCGACGCGGCTTCCGCGCTCTGGCTCGAGGGTGAACTCGTCCACCTCGAGGACCTCGTGCTGCACGACGCCCACATGGACATCCGCACCCCGACCCACGAACTCACCCGGGCGCACGCGGTGCTGCGAACCCGCCGGCGGATTTTTGCGCAAAAGCCGGACTGGGCGCTCAGCCGCGACGGTCTTTTGGCGCTGACCGGTCGCGGCGGCGCCATGCCGGCGGCGGGCCAAAAAAGCCGGGACGGGGAGGGGGCTGGAACTGCCTCTGTGGAAGCCGACGATCGCGACGACGCTGAGGCCGATCTGCTGGCCGAAGAATTTGCCGAGATCGATGCCGTCCTGGCACGCTCGTCCAGGATTCTCAGCGGCGCCGACGTGCCGGCGAAAGCGGCGCGGCTGGACGACCGGCCGGAGCCGCAAAACGGCCTGATCTACGATCTCGACTGGAATGAAGAAGAACGGCTGGCCGAATGGCAGGCCGTGCTCGCCGACACGCGGGAGTGGCCGTCGGTGCTGCGCGCCACAATCCTGCTCGAGGCCTGGTCCGACATCGAGGTGCTGCAGCATGCCGCCTGGCTCGGGCAGCTGCTCGTGGCCGCACTGCTGCGCCAGGAGGGTCTTGCCGCCAACCATCTCGCTTGCCTGCATCTCGGTGCCAAAAACATTCCGCGCGAGCGGCGGCGGGCGCGCAAGCGCGGCGATCGGCTGCTCGCCTTGCTCGATGCCATTCACGACGCAGCAGTGGCTGGCCTCAAGGAACACGATCGGCTGGTGCTGGCAAAAAGCCAGATGGAGCGAAAACTCCGCGGCCGCCGCGCCAACTCGAAATTGGCCGATGTGGTCGAACTCGTGCTGTCGCGGCCACTCGTCTCGGCAGGCATGATCCAGGAGCGGCTAAAAGTGACAAAACAGGGCGCGCTCAACCTGATCGGCGAGCTTGGCCTGCGCGAGATGACGGGCAGGGGAAGGTTTCGTGCGTGGGGGATCATCTAACCCGCAACTGAAGGCACGTCGTTCCACGTCGAGTGGGCCGGTGCCCTCGATCGGCTGGAAAGCCGAGGAAGCCAATCCTGTCGACCAAATTGAGCTACCATCGATTTTCGCTTTTCGAAGACCTGCATGGCGGAAGGCACGTAGTCGGCAGGATCAACATGGCGGTTTTCTGCCGCCCGCCCCCGGGGCTATTTGAGGAAGGGGGGATGGCAGAAGACGGGAAGTGTGGAAAAAAGACTCCCATATTCTCAAAGGGTTATGCGGAATCTGACGGAATATCGTCCGCAAATGCGCACTCTGGAGATCGGCACGGGTCCTTAGGTCGCAAGGGAGCGAAAGAGACAGGCATGGGGCCTTGCTCACGAACCGCTCAATGGTGATCGAAATGGAAAACATTTTTAGCAAATACGCTGGCGTCGGCGCTGTCGGCGTCATCCTGGCTCTCGCGGTCTCAGGTGCCCAAGCCGCGGACTACTGCACCAACAAGTACGCAGCCTCGGCCAGCGCTACGCAGGCGAAGTTCGACCCACTGCTGACCTCCGTCTATGCGGAAATCAAGCGGGTACAGGAGGCGGGCTTGGATCCCGACAAATACCTGGTCGAGTACCGGGGCGAGTTGGTCACCTTGGTTCAGAAGGCGAACAACATCGCCGTGAGCTATCGCACGGGGATGTCACAGGCCTCGGGGGAAGCTGAAGGCTGCGCCGCAGCGATTGCGCCCGCCAACCTGCTCGTCAACGGCGCGATCAAGACCTATGCCATCTGGGCGACCTACGGCCTCGCTCTGCTCCTGCCGGATCGGATGACCAACGTCGACGTCGGAGAAATCGCACATGGCAAGCCGTTCGGTGGCGATCACGCCATCGCACCGGAAGTCCGCGAGTTCATCCTCGGCGGTGACCGCGGCACGATCGCGAACATCGTTCGCGATCCGTGGAGGTGCGCGACGTTCCAGCGGAAGTGCTGATGACGGGGGGGCCGGCTACAGGCCGGGCCCCTTGCACTCGTTTCAGTGAGTTCTCACATACCGCAACGGGAGGAATTTCCGTGAACATTTATCCGAACCTGCGTGGCATCGGTCCGCTGGCGGCCCTTTTGGCACTCTCAATGTCAGTTGCTGCTGCCTTTGCCGGCGGGGACGCTCCATGCGAACCACGATTGAGCGATCTGGAGCGCAGCGACCTCATCCGCTCACTGCATCGAGTTGATACGTCGTTCGCCGACGATGCAATTCAGCAGGCTATGATCGCCTACCACAGGCGGTGCCTGGATGGCGTCCAGATCCATAACAACTTTGCGTGGCTCAAGACCACAAGCCATCGCAAGCTGATTAACCTTCTGCGTGACGACCGTCTCAAACTACGCAAGGAAACGGCTGCGTTCGATGAGGACAGACGCGAAGGTGTCCCAGGCATCAATTCGCCGGTATCCCGGTTCGATCCGGCGCGCGATCCACTCGACAAGCTGGTCCCTGGGTCGATGGCGATTCAACTGCGGACAATTTACGATCTCGATACAGCGCCTCTCCTCTTCGATTTCGGTGGCCGCCTTTCGGACAAGCTCAACGACGCTCAGCTGCGAGCGCTTTACCGCCGGATGGTGGAGGAGAAGACCGTACCCGAGATCGCCGCGTTGGAGAGTGTCCCCAAGTCCACTGTGAGGTCGCAACTCCTATCAGGTGAGAAAGCTCTCACTGACGTGATTTCCACCAGCGGGCCGTCCGTGGAATCGGCCGGATGGACGTCGAGCGGTTTCTGGACGACGGCAGGGGTGGTGACGATTGTGATCATCGTAGCGATCGGCCTGCTGAGGGGGATCGCTGGGTTTTCCGAAGCTCAGCGCGACTTCGCAGCCCGCCCCGGATTTCAGGCAAGCCCGAGGAGCCGGTCGGCGGCGGAAGACGAAGACGAATTGAGGCCGCCGCTACTACGCTGCAGCCCAAGTTTCTCAACAGCGTGCTTTGGCCCGATACGCCTGAGCCCGTCCGAAAAGCGGTGCTCTCTGGACCCCGCACCCCTGAACGGATTATTCGGAAAGGGTTAGGATCGAGATCGTGAAGGGCGCTGACATCAAGCGGAAGTGCTGACGCCGTTGGGCCTTTTAGTGCAGACTTCGCTCGGGGTGATCGACATCTTGAGCGCTGATGCAACCTCGTCGGGCGAGCTCGGTCTGCGCGAGATGACGGGGACGGTCGGTTTCGAGCTTGGGGGCTGCTATGAACTGGCGAAAGGCCGTAAAGCGGTTGATTTCGGTCAGCAGTACCCGCATTGGTGCGCCCCATTGCAAGACAGTTAAGAACTTTTCGTGTACGATTCGGCGATGGAACTCTGTTCCGAGAAATGGCGAAAGACCGTAGCGAATTATGGCTCGTAGTGACCTCCTGGTTTCCTTGGTGCGCGCCGGTGCTACCGGCGACCGGGAGATGCT
Source organism: Mesorhizobium sp. M0590 (assembly GCF_040320905.1). NCBI lineage: Bacteria > Pseudomonadati > Pseudomonadota > Alphaproteobacteria > Hyphomicrobiales > Phyllobacteriaceae > Mesorhizobium > Mesorhizobium sp. M0590. The sequence goes on along the minus strand of NZ_JAMYQN010000017.1, from coordinate 111,251 downwards.
GAGGTCGACCGCCGAGGCCATCGTGGCCGAGGAGCGCGCCCAAAACCACCACATCGTGGCAGATAGATTGGAAAGGGCTCTGTCGTCCGTTCCGGTTACGCCTTCCCCGTTGACCACTGCTGCCACCTTGGCCGGTGCCGGCAAGGATGCGATTCTTGAGCTCGAGCCGCGGACGCAGATGTCGCAACTGCTTCTACCGCTGCCTGTTCAGGAGGGCGGTCGCCAGTTGATCGAAGAGCACGTCCGTGCCGATGTATTGCGCGCCCATGGCTACGAACCTCGCCATCGCGTTCTGCTTTCAGGACCGCCGGGAAACGGAAAGACCTCATTTGCCGAAGCGGTTGCAGAGGCCTTGGGCCTGCCCTTCTTCATGGTGCGATACGATGCTCTCATCGGGAGCTATCTCGGCGAGACGAACGCGCGTCTCAGGAAGCTTTTCGACTATGTCCGCAGCCGACCCAGCGTGCTTTTCTTCGATGAGTTCGACGCCATCGGAAAGGAGCGCGGCGACACGCACGAGACCGGCGAAATCAAGCGGGTCGTATCGTTTCTTTTGATGCAGCTGGACCAGCTTCCAAGCTACGTCATCGTCATCGCTGCAACAAACCACGCCGAACTCCTCGATCGCGCTGTCTGGCGCCGGTTCCAGCTTCGCCTTGGTTTTCCTGCTCCGGACAAGAAGCAGATCGAGATTTTCCTCGATCGCGTGATGTCTCAGTGGCCCGACCAACCGCGTCTCCCGGTACGCTCTGTGGGAAGCAAGCTCGGTCTGGTGAGCTACGCAGAGGCAATCGATTTTTGCCAGAATGTTCGACGACGACAAATATTGGGCTTGGGGGAGCTTTCGATCAATGACGCATTGCGGGCGGAAATAGATCTCTGGGCATCTCGAGTGCGACCAGAGGTGCCAAATGCCGAGCGATCCGACCAAACCCCTTCTCAGGCTAAATACCGGTCAACCCCAGCCAAGGCTGCCGGGAAGACGCGCGGTCATTCCGCGGCCTGAGGCCTACCCGCGAGCAGATCAGGAGCAGCGCTTCGGCCAAAGGTTCGCCCGCCTTGCTGAAGTGCTTGCGCGAGACCCCGCTGCTCTTGAGTTACGGGCCGATCCCGCAGCCTTGGCTCCCGAGCGGCTTCTCGTCTTTGAAGTGAGGGGGAGTATCGCTGCTTTCGCCAAGGCGGTGAGCAGGGTTGCGGGTCTTGAGTTGATCGACGAAGAGGAATTGCCGGGCGATGAAGACGTGGCGCCCGTCGCGTACTTGCTTGTTCCCGATGTACGGGCCTTGCGGCAGATCGAGAGCCTTTGGCGAACCTGGGTCGCCGGAAGGGACCTTCCGGAGGGACACACCGCTTGGCGCGATGTCTTCGCCTGTCTCAGGGATCTGCGGCCCTGGGGGCCCGAAGATCGAGTGCAGCCGGCAGACGCGTCAATCCTGGACGAGGAGATTTTCGGCAAAGCGGAGGACGAGCAGATCCCGCTCGAAATAGAGATCGTGTTCAGGTCGAATGCTGACGCCGCTGCGGTGAATGAGGCAACGGTCGCACGGGCGATCGGGGCGTATGGCGGGACAGTCCTCAGCCGGGCACGATTGGCCGATATCGCCTATCACGCAATTCTGGCGCGACTGCCGGTCGCCGCCATCAGGCCTATTGTGGACAGATCGGCCGCCAGCTTGGCCGGGATCGAGCAGGTCATGTATATCCGGCCTCAAAGCGTCGTTTCCGGAATCAACGTCGCCGATACGGTTCCGCTTGCCCCCATTGCTCCCCAGGCCGTCGTCAACGATCCAATTCTGGCGGTGCTCGACGGCGTGCCGGTGGTAGGCCACCCACTTCTTCGGCAACATGTCAGCGTCGAGGATCTCTTCGGGCTCGAGCCAAACACATTGGTGGCACAACGTGTTCACGGTTCGGCGATGGCCTCCCTCATCGTGCATGGCGACCGCAACCGACCGGAGGCGCCGTTGCCGCGGCAGATACATTTTATTCCGGTGCTTGGTGCTGCCGATCGCTTTCCTCCGGACCGGCTTATTGTCGACCTGATCTATCAGGCAGTGCTGCGCATGCGAGGCCCAGCCGATCCCTCAGCGCCGCACGTAATCATCATCAACATATCGCTCGGCAACGCTCGCCGGCCGTTTCATGGACACCTGTCGCCGTGGGCCCGACTTCTGGATCGGCTCGCCTACCAGTTCGGGATTCTCTTCCTCGTAAGCGCCGGCAATGTCACCGACGAATTTCCCATGCGTGCATTTCCCACCAGCCTGGAATTCGAGAATGCACAGGATGACGCCCGAGCCCGTGCTGTCGTTCGGGCGCTCGCCGACATTCAGGCCGACCGCCGGCTCCTGTCCCCGGCGGAAACGGTGAATGGGCTCACGATTGGTGCTCGGAACGTTGACTGGGTGCCGCAAGCCGACAGGCCTCATGCGCGAGCGAATATCAATCCATTTCCCGCACTCGACACCTCGAATCCATCAAGCGCGCTCGGTCCGGGTTTCGCCGATGCCGTAAAGCCAGACATTCTCATGCCTGGCGCTCGCGAGCATCTTCGCGTGATGCGGAGTGGCGGCGGCGAGATCGTGGTGGCTCCAGCCCGCGCAAGCAGGGGAGCCGGCCTGAAGGTTGCCGCGCCTCCGGCTTTGGCGGGAGTCGAGGGCGCCGAGGCGTACACAAATGGGACGAGCGCCGCCGCCGCTCTGGCTTCCAGGACGGCTCACAGGATTCATGATGCGCTTGAGCAGGAATACGGCCAGGAGTTTCTCCAGCTGTCGAACGCGCAGCGTGCCGTCCTGATCAAGGCCCTGTTGGTACATCCCGCGCGCTGGCCCGACTCTACCGCGTCACTTGTCCGGGATCTTCTTGGGCCCTTCGGAAGAGGGCAAGCGCCGCGTCAGAAGGATAATATTCGGCGCTTTATCGGCTATGGCGCCCTCGACCCAGAGGACACGGTGGCTTGCGCTGCCGACCGGGCCACCTTCTGGGCAGTTGGATCGTTGGGCGACGAGCGGAGCCTGGACATAACGGTTCCGATACCAGCCGCGATCGGCGGGAGGGCGCAGCCGCACTATATTGCGGCAACGCTTGCCTGGCTCACGCCTGTCTTGCCCGGCCGCAAGGCCTACAGGGCGGTCCGCATGAAAATTCTGGATCCGGCTGATATCGAGGGCCTGGGCGTTGCCGCGCACGGAAACCAGCCCGACGGAAACCAAATCAATCGCGGAACAGTCTGCACACGCTGCTGGAGTGGCGACCGTGCGGCTGTTGTGACGGCCAACATGGTCCTTCCGCTGAGGATTCAGCGCGAGCCGAGCACGGGCGAGAACATCGACGAACTGGTTCCGTTCGGGCTTGCGGTCACGATCTCCATGCCGGGGCAAATTGCGCTCTACGACGAGGTTCGCGCACGAGTGCGCCCCGCGGCTGTGAGACCGTAAACCGCGCAACGCCGTTTCCGCTGCCGCATGGTTGAGGTGACCAAGCCATCACTGCGCGCCGGGTATCGATCCGCGGAGTTTGCCGAAGGTTCAAGGTGAAGGCGCGGGATTTCCGATAGATGGATGGAGTTTAATCTCTAGCTGGGTCTTTCGATCCGCGTCGCCCACCACTCCTGGCGGCGGCAGCTTTTGCAGGAGCCGCTCAATCGCCCGAATATCTCGAAACCAGGCCGCAGGTCGCATTCACTGCAGCAGATCTACGGCTCGCCGGCCGACCTGAATTTGGTCTCTTCGATGACGCTGCTGCGTCGTTCAATCCGTATCAGAGCGCGGCCCCGTTATTTCCGCCGGCGTCGATGCGATCGAGGTACTCGCCATTCCCAAGGTTCGGATTCGGAAAGGTCGGTTCAGGCGGCTCCCCTGTGGTGGCCACCCCCATAGGGCCTAGGATCGCCATCATTTCGTCCGCGAATCCCATGGTCTCCGTCCCCGACCGCCCGCGAAGCCAGGAGCTCGGCACGCCGTGACGATCGTCGTTCCAATCCATCAGCCAGCCATATCAGCGGACTGAGCGGAATATCGCGATGACGGAACAGCACATTGTTCTTGGGCGTGTCCTTGAACCTGGTTGAGATGTAATCGCGAAGCGCATGATAGTGAATGTTCTGGCGAGCCATCTCGACAACCGGTTGTTCCGGCCGCGCACGGTGCCAGTGTGAAAGATGGTAGTAATCGAGATAGGCATTGAAGCTGATCGCGAGGACATCGGTGTAGGGACCGAACTCCGCCTCACCGTCGACAAGATCGAAGCCCGCGTAGACCTCGATCTGGATGTGAGGATGAAGCGACAGAGTCATGTATTGGTTGTCGCGCACCCGCGGCAATCCGGCAGCCTGCAGATACTTCACGAACCGGCGCCCATTGGTCGTCAGCGGTGCGATGAATGTCGGATATTCAAGCTTGCCGTAGAGAGATTCGCTTATATCGGCCACGTCTAAGAGCGCGATATGATGCCGGGCAAGCAGACTGAAATAGGTCGAGAAGAAAGGGTAGAGCCCCGCGCGGTTGAACGTGTAGGTGATCGGAATCCGGCCGTCGCGTTCCCGGACCGTTTTGCGAATGATGTCGGCCAGCAAGCTCGAATGGAACTGAAGCTTGCTGCAGAGCCCCCACAGACCTTCTACGAAGAGGTCGAGCGCGGTCACCTCGACGAGGCTATGACCGCTTCCGTCCCGATGCACCAATGCTTCGAGCTCCTTGCGGAGTTCAGCGTACTGAGCGCCGGAATAGACAGTCAGATCGAAGCGCCCGTGCAGGTATGCTTGGAACGCGTTGTCGAGCTTGTTCGTCTTCGAGAACGAAATACTCACGACACCGTCCTGATCGTGCCGTTCCTCGGAGAACGCGCTGCTCACATCGACCCAATACACGTTGCCGTCTCCGGGGTTATGGATCAGCAGGAAGAGTGGGATAGAAAGCTTGCGCCAATAGTCCAGATCATCCTTGTCCGGATAGAATCTGAAGGATGTTTCGGTCTCCGAGCGGATATAGCTTCCGCCCGACTTGACCTGGACCCCGATGATCTTGCCGGTCGGAAATTCCCCCAGTGCAATTTCAATGGTGCCGTCGACGCCAACGTCCTCTTCAATCAAGCTGCGCCAGATCAGGTCCAGCTCGTTGCATGCTTGTTCGACGGCAATGACTCCCGCTCGACCCTGCTTTGCTGTGCGGCTCCGTTTCTTCACAAGATATCCCCTCCTCGCCGCACAAATGCGGTGTGCGCCCGCGACGAACTATCCGCGGTGCGTTGTCGTGTGCATCCACTTACATCCAATACTCTTGATCCGCCGCCCGGCAAGCGCGTGCCTGACTGGGAATCCCGAAGGCGTCGTCCTGCGGGTCGGGCTGTTGCCCAAGCTGAAGGGTCTTTACCCTTGCGGGGACCATCCCTGACGCAGAGTGGGGAGCGTTGCAAGGGGCCGCTGCCCGCTGCGATCACTCGGCGTCGGCAGGCCGATGCCTTAAAAAAGAAGCCAACGCCTACTACGAGTGACATGGACATTGATGTCGTGCGCGCCGTCACACCGAAGGGAAGCCGTTGCCCGACGGCCGCTGTCTTTGCCGCTTGCGTGCTGCGGGCCTGCGAGATCACGGTGATGCGCGTATTCCGGAAAGACTGTTCTCGATCGGTGATCGACGGCATAAGGAGGAAGATCGAAAGCCTATTTTAGGTCTAAATCGCCTAACGATGGAACAGGACGGAGCCATTCCAGCCCCATCTGCGGTGCAAAGCGAAGTAGGCAAACGCCCGAAGTCAGCGCTTCAATTTATAGACGAGCCGCAATACAAGCACTTCACTCCGCCGCGAACGAAGGATCAGAAATGAGCAATCTCTCTAGTGACCAGTCTTTCGAAATCGAAAAATCACGAGAGACGATCATACCCACCCGTCGCACCGTCTCGGAGGGGCTGGAAGCCATTCTGTACCAGTCCATTCCGGTCCTCGATCATGGGTTTGTAAGGGTTGTGGACTACATGGGTGACGATGGAGCCGTCGTCCAAGCCGCCCGAGTATCGTACGGTCGCGGGACCAAAAAGGTCTCGGAGGATCGTGGCCTTATCAATTATCTGCTGCGTCATTGGCATACGACGCCGTTCGAGATGGCGGAGATTAAACTCCATGTCAAAATGCCGATCTTCGTTGCGCGGCAGTGGATCAGGCACCGAATGGCCAACGTGAACGAGTACTCAGCGCGCTACTCGATCCTTGACCGCGAATTTTACGTGCCTACGCCTGATCAGTTGGCAGCACAGTCAGTGCAAAACCGACAGGGGCGGGGCGAGGTCGTCGGACCGGAGGAGGCGAAACATGTGCTCCGAATCTTAAGCGAAGACGCAGAGCGCAACTACGATCACTATCTTGATATGCTCAATCATAACGAGGCTGGCGAGCAACTAGATGAAAACCGTCAGGGGCTGGCCCGCGAACTTGCGCGCATGAACCTGTCGCTTAATTTCTATACCCAGTGGTACTGGAAGACAGACCTGCACAACCTCATGAATTTCCTCAGGCTGCGCGTCGATCCGCATGCTCAATATGAGATCAGGGCCTATGCCGAGGTCATCCTAGACGTGATGAGGAAATGGGTTCCAATGACGTTCGAGGCATTTCGTGAACACCGACTGGAAGCAGCAACCTTCTCAGGCGAAGCGTTCAAGGCCTTGCGCCGGATGCTTGCCGGCGAAAAAGTCGAGCATTCGGACACGGCGATGTCGAAGCGAGAATGGGACGAGTTTCTGGCAACGTTGAATCGGACGTAGCATCCTTAGCCGCATGGAACACCCAGCAGAAGATCACGATGAACTCGGCCGCAATGCCGGCTACATAGAATGCGAGCGAGCAATGGGCGACTTTGCCCGCCGCAGTAGCATCCTAACGCTTCCGAACAAGTGGCCATTGGAGGCTCGAGCCGGAGGATCGGTAACAGGCGCACAACTGGCTGTCACTTGGGCCAGAGCGAACCAGCCTGCGACCTTAAGGCTAGCTGCGGATGAAGAGCCCAATATCGCCGCTGTCACGTTTTTGAATAGAACGTATGGCCTTATCGCCGCCGCGTTCGCCGACCGCATCATCGGCCGAGATGGCGAGCGCGATGTGACATCAGCTATGCTAAAGCTGGTGAATCGAAGGCGGCATGCGCTGTACAGTGGCGACTTTGCCCAGATGATCCATGGCCAGGTCCTGCCGCTCATCTCCCTTGACCATCTGGAACCAGACGGCCCCAATCCACTTCTCTACCACCCTACAACCGGTGAGGTTCGCAGCGATTTTCTGGGCGTTGTCCAACAGACAGTCGGCCGGTTCTTGTCCCGTAACAGATTGGCGCTTCATGAGATCGACACCGAGGCGTTGGCCAGTCTATTGAAGGAACTATTCTCCAACACCCATCTTCATGCGCGCACCGATCTCCGTGATGCGTTGTATCGCCGATCCGCGCGCGGCATCGTGTTTGCATTGAGACCGGTCGACATCCCCTTTGAAAAGCACACCGCCGGATCCAATTCTCTTCGACAATACTTTGCCAGCATGAGGCGCTTAGCCATTCGGCCGCGCGTTGAATTCTTGGAAATTTCGGTCTTCGACAGCGGACCCGGGCTCGCGGCTCGCGCAAACCGCGCGGCGATTCCCGACGATTTTTCCATTGACCAGGAATATCAACTTGTTCGCAGCTGCTTCTTGAAGAACGTGACGACACAGTCGAATCCTGCACATGGGCTGGGGCTCCCTAGAGTGATGCTGGCTCTCAAGGCGTGTGGCGGCTTTCTCCGTTTACGCACCGGCCGCCTATCGCTTTACAAATGGTTTCCGCCTGGGCTGAAAGTCCCGCGCTTTGAGGAGGAAGATACCTCCTTCTATGATTCTGAAGGCGGCTTGACGATACGCCCCCATGCGCCGGTTGTTGGCGCAGTGTTTTCGATCCTTATTCCGATGGGCCTGGGAAGCTGATGGCATCGTTATATCACTTCCGTTGGACCAAGCCGGGCATCGGCGACATCCTCGTGGTGGTGACCACCGAGGAAAAATTCAATCAGCAAGACCTGACCAATATCGTGGACCAAGAGACGCTCGGCGAACATCCCTATCCGGATGCTCTTGTCGTGATCGCTCCAAAAGATGTTGCCGCAGCAGTGAAAACCAGTGTCAAGAGATCGATCGCCTCGGGTCCAACCCTTCGGTTAGCGAATGCGACTATCCCAGTGCTAGTGGTGGAATTTGATCCTCGCGGAAGACTCAAAGTGACCAAATCTTCCGCGATCCAGGGCACCATCTCGCTCACAGACAATGATTTCAAGGGCATGCTCCAGGCGGGAATCGTCAATCTCGCCCAAAAGCGAGAGGCGGTCCTCGTAGCACCGCCGGGACATCATTTCGTGCATCCCCGCAAACGTCACTCGGCCGCATTCCTGCGGGCCGCAAATATGCTTATCCAAGGTGAAGAGATCGGTTTCCTGTCGCTGGTTTTGCTCCCACACCTAAACGACAACATCCAAAAGATCTGGGTTGATTCTTCGTCGATAGCCTCCCTCGTCTATTCCGCCTATCTGCTGAAGAGCCGCCTAAATGGAACGTTCCTTACCCCTCGGATCGAAAGCTTTTCATCATACGAGGGTATCAAGAACCTAACCGTGCAGGATCCCGAGCGTGAAGTGGTATTGATCTCGGCAACAGCAACTGGCTCGTTGCCGAAGGAGGTTTCGAACCTCACTAAGCTGCCGGATAATCGCGTCATTACTCTGTTTTCGACAGCCGAGGAGGTGACGGGAACACTGATTTTCGACGCGAGAGCGGCAATGAGCAAGGCGGAGCTTGCCGCGCTGAGAGTGCATGAAGAGACCGACTGCGAGTGGTGCCGAGACGGCTCTCGCACAATCACCTTCGTCGGAGATCAATTCCTTGCCGATGCCGCAACGGTTTCGGCCCATATCGTCGTGCACACAGATGCGCCGCCGTCGTTGAAAAAGGTCATGAAGAAGTACCGTGGCAAGCGTGCCTTCAGCCTGAAACGAGATCCTGTCCGCAATGTGCATCGCCTTCATGTCGATCTGGACAAGACCCTGCTTGACGAGGAGGCCCGCGATCAGATCAGAATTCTCCTCCGGCGCCACGCTCCAGCTTCAACTAGCCATGTCTTGGCCGTTGGGGAAAACGATAGCCGGAAGTTTGCCGAGATCGTGGCCGATGAAATTGCCAATTTCGGTTTGCCACGACCGCGACAACTCGACGCGAACAACCTAATCAAAGAGGATGAAGATCGCCACGGTGTTATCGTCGTTTCGGCCAGCATAGGCGCCGGACAATCCCTGCAGGACGCAAGCCGAGATCTTCGTGAGCCCTTCAAAAGCCTGCCCAGAACGTTTTTTGCAGGTCTCCGAAAACACGCCGTCGCAACCCACCAGACGACATTGCAGCGTGACTTGGAGCACAACAACGATGCTCCCAAGCACGTCATATGCGTCGTGGACGAAATGACGCTTCCTCACCCGAACCAATTCTCCGCGTGGGCGACCGAACTGCGCTTTTGGCACGCAGTAGCGAACGACCTGAGAATGAATGATCCCATCAATCCGGCTCTACCCAAAGTCGAAGAACGGATCGTTGTGTTGTCCGGAGATATCAGCGCAGATCATTTTTTTCTGCCCACCGGAGCCGGCTTCGCGCTTCGGCTTCGACCCAGCTTCGCGTTTTGGGATCCCGATTATGATGGCACGATCACCCAGGGCGATGTGTTTGCAACAATATCCTCAATTCTTGAAAGCTGTCGGAAGGTCTCGAAAGCAGGACAGACGAAAGCGCCTCTCGCGCAATCGCCGTTTCACTACGCCGTGCTCGCGAGTGAGAATTTCACACGATTCAATGACGGGATCATCCAAGCTTGTTTCCTGCGTGCAGCCTTCCCTCATGAACTTAATTTCGCGCATGCTGAAACTGCACAGCACAGCGTGAAGATTTGCAACATGATCCTCAAGATGCTGAGCGACGCACAGGACACTCAAGCGGAAGCCTGCCTTGAATTCCTCGTCGCACTTGCAACGAAGCGCATTAGCCTAGCGTCTGGTGATGTCGCTAGGCTTGCGGGCCACCCCAGGCTTGGTCTGCCAGACTTGATTGCTCTCACGCTCGCTTATGCGGTGGGAAAGGCCGTCGACCATACTGACGAAGGCGCGGTCGATCCGCCGGCATGAGGGAAACGCGACTGCGGAAATCTTGTGTCACCCTATTTGGAAAGGCGACGATGACCGCCTCCTTGCGCTGTCCGAAATGATGCATGCGCTGATCCGCGAACTTCTGAACCGTCATAAGAGATTCGCCGCAAGAACGGGGATGTCGTGGGGATCTAGACGTAGACGGGCCGATGCTTCCCGTGATCGACATGCTGCCCCAAATGGTGCGGGCCGGGGATTACGATCGCCACCATGCTGCCTTGAGACAGATGACGACCGCTGCCTCGCGGGTTGAGCCGTTTGAGTCGTATCTTGCGCTACGCGGGAGTTTTAAGGCCGAGCCGTCCGCAGAAATGGCCGTTGTGAGAGATGAAGTCACGGCCGCGATCCTGCTTCCTGCTTCAGTCGTTCACGGATTTAGGTGAGGAAGAATAGAGAATCGAAAGGGAACCATGGAAACGGCCCGCCTCTAATCGGCACCATCTCGGTCGCCATGTGACCCCCGGGGAATCTCTTTGAAACTCCGAAGTTTCTCAAGCTCTTCCGGCGGTAACCGCGAAGAAGAGAGTTCTTCGTCGACGCGCGCGTAAAGTCGAGGGATATCGATCAGTTTCTCGTAGGCTCTGGTGTCGACTTTAACGGTTTGTCGCTGAACCCGATCGCCCATGCCGAATGACCATGACGAGGAAGGCATCTGCTCCGCAAGCGCGAGAAGGAAGTCTGGTTCTAAGAGGGCAGAATCCGTCCAGGCCCGAACCTCCTGGGCGCCGTCGGTGCCGGCAAACCGCCTCCATTCGAACAGGAGCGAAGCCATTTCTTGATTGCGGATCAATGATCCCTCGCTAGCCGCGTCTCTCAATCGGGCAAGCGCAATGTTCTTGAAATCCTCCGCGACGGCTTCGCCGACAATGGGCTCACCGCGCTCCTTCCCATCCTCCGGTGGCGCGAAGTAGGCCAAGCAGCGATGCGCAAAATCCAGTGTCCACGCAAGGGAACCAACTGCCATCGCACCACGGTAAATTGCATCACGTTGCTCGATCGGAAACCGATCATGCACGAGCCGGTTCAGCAACCAGTGAAGTCTGAGATGATTGTTGCCGAATCCGCCGAAACCTTGCTTCGCATCGCCCTTGACGTTGAGGTCGTCGGCGATCGTGAACAAAGTGGCCACAAGTTGCGGGATTTTTGGATTAGAGATTTCCGGCGCGTGGACTGAGAGCTCATCCAGCAGCAATGGGACGTTCGTCTCTCCTGTGGCGCGCCTGACGCCGAGTGCCGTGCGGAAGGCGTCCTGGATGAAAGCTGTATCATCGGCGCGATCAACCAGCGCATCGAGTTGGTCGGCGGGTATAACGTCCTCCGAAATGGAGAACGCAAAGTAGCTTTGGAAATGCTTTTCCGAGGCAATCCGGCGTTCCCGGTCGAAGCCTTCACCTTGGTGATAAGTGTTGGCCCACCCGGCGTCCAGACGTGGGAAGAGACGGGTGAGACCCGTCCGCAACCTCTTTCGGTCCCGCTCGCTCCTAGTGTTCAGGCTAAAAAGAGCGTCGTAGTCCTCGGCCTGATTTTCCCGACGGTGACTGCCCATATGCTCGATGCCACAAAGCAGATCCGGGTTCTGGCGGACCGCAGCATAGATGGTCGGCTCTGACAACTGCATCGCAATGACGGCTAGAAAATCCGCCTGATCGACGTTCCCTGCGACTGCACCCCACGTGGTTGACAGCTGGTTACCGATGCGCGCCACATCGCGCGGCGTACGGATCGTCGGGCTTACGATGTCATAGAAGACATTCCAAAAGCGCGTCTTCTTTGCTTCGTCAGGCTCACCCATGATTTTCATTGCGACTTCTGCGGAATGCCACCGGAGGAAATCAAGACGCGGTGGGGGCAATTCGAAGGAGCCCTGAATGATCTTCTCGAGGTAACTGGCGCCCTCGGATGGAAAGCGTTCCGCGACAATGCGCTCCGCTATCTGTCGATCAAAAGCCAGCAGATAGATTACATTGGGCAACCGGCCAACCGATTTTATCAGACGGAAAATTGTGAGCACATCGTCCGGGCTGAGGCGGTCGATGTCATCGATCACGACAACGAAGCGCTTCTTTTGATCGGCCAACGCTTGAGAAATTAGCCTGTGTTCCTCTTCCACAGTCTTGTCCGACGCCAGAGCCCTACCGATAAAACCCGCCGCCCCCGAAACGATGGCGCCAATACCCGGAGCTTTCATGTCTGCGACGGCGCCCGCGATGGTCCCCAACGAGGAAATGCCTTGTCCTAGGGAGGCTATGGATTTCCTGAATTTCGAGGGTAGCGACGGCTCGATCGCCTTGCCAAGTTCCCGGAAGAACGCCAGGATCAACGTGTCAGCCCCGGCGAACCACCAGGGATTGAACGGCACGAGAACCATCTCACCCCTTTCGACGGATGGTTTCAGATGATGCTCAATCAGATTGATGGCGCTGCTCTTGCCTGCGCCCCAAGGCCCATTGATGGCCAGAACCGCCCCCGTAGGAACCACCATGTCCGCAATACTGCCCGCGAGCGCTTTCGCGAAAGGGGTGAGGCCGTATCGATCCTCGGATGGCAAGGCTATAGGCAAGTCGCTCGATATGGCCATTTCTTTATCCTGCGTCGTTGGCCGCTTTCCAGCGGCCTTCGTAGGCGGAGCTGTAATCTGAGGCTGGCTTTGGAGCTTCCATTACAACTCCAACGCTTCAATAGAACCGGCACCGAACCACCCTTGAAGCTTTGCCAAGGCCGCATTCGATAGTTCTTGGGTAAAAAGCAGCGTGAGGCGCCGTTTGGGCCTCGAACAGGCCACGTAGAACAAATTGCGGTTCCTCTCAAAGGTTGCTTGTTTGGCGGCGGGAATAGCCCCCGCTCCCGCCAATTCCAGCATTTCCTCGAAATTATATTGATTCCAGCCCCGACCGAGGACAACCAGAACATTCTCGAATTCAGCACCTTTGACCCCATGCTTGGTTTCAAACGGCGAATGTCCGTCGAGATATCTTCGCAGCGCTTTGACCTCCGCATATGCAACCGGGCGAAGCTTTTGTAGCTCTGCCATCGGCCGCGGCATCTCGACGCCCGCAGTCACATCGAATGCAGCCAACTCATGTTGCAAGTCTTCAACCCGATCCGGCAAGCGGGGACGCTGGGACGCTATCAAGTGGTCGACAACGTCACCAACAGACCCGTTGTTCCTCAGGGCCATGAGTGTATCGAAAGAGGCGGTCCAAGCGGCCTTGTCCGCTTGGCGCTTCAGGACCGGGACTGTTCCTCCCAGCGCCTCGAACATGGCGCCGTAACGCTTTGCTGCATAGGCGTCGGCGGCGGGCTCAAGTACATCGACCAAGAACGCGATTAGCCGGTTCTCTTTTTTAAGATAGGAGTCGTTGTACTGAAACGCTTGGGCGAGGTTTGAATAGCCCTGCTCACTCGCAAGGACCCGATGAGTCAACATGAGGATCTTGGTTTGGCTGGGGGCTAGGTCCCAGCCGTCGACAACCATCTTGGCTTTCGTGGTTTCGAGAGCCTGGTGCGCTGCGTTAGACGGCAGATCACCGCGCCAATGTTGGCCTCCTTGCCGTTGCCCAACCCAGCCGTTGGTATGGAAGATGCGGACCCGGCCAGGGTCAGCCGGGTCTTTGACAAACTGCGGCAACTCCGGGCGCATCCGATTGAGACATTCGACAATCGCATTCACGGAGCGAAAGTTCGCTTTCTTGCCGATTGGTGTGACGGCGGCGTCGTTGAGCTCGCCACATCCGTTGCCGTAAATTTTCTGCCAGTGGTCGCCGAAGAACCCAAAAAGCGGTGAATTTGGCTGGCCCAGGAAGCGAACCCTAAGCGCCTCAACCCAGGCTTTGTCGGTATCCTGATACTCATCAATCAAGATGATGGGGAAGCGGTCGGCCATGATTTTTCGAAACTTCTGATTTTCCATCAGCGAGATGGTAAGCGGGATGACGTCATCATGGTGGAGCGAGAGCACATGTTCGCGCACCGCGCGGTGGCCCAGACTGTATTCGACACCCCTGCTACCTATGCCGCCAGCCTCCAGAAGCTTTTCCTGCCAAATCGGCAATTGCTGCACCAAGGCCTTAAGCTGCTTCTGGAAGCCGCCGATAAGCAGCCAGCAGAAGGCATGGTTGGTATTGCAATAAATTATCGGATGCCGATCGGTTCGAGCTTCGATTTCATCCTTTGCGACGTTGGTGAAGGTGATGCAGGCGATTTGCTGTCCACGCCGCGAAAAGTCCCGCTCATGCCGCTTCGTCAGGTATTTAAGCGCCTCGATTAGCGAGTAGGTCTTCCCGGCGCCAGCACCGGCCTCAAGGCGAAAACTGCGGCCAGCCCGGATGCACGCGAAGACCTCATCCAGCGCTATGCGGCTTGCCGCTTCGGCCGGGGATTCGAGATTAGCCAACGGCGTCGCCTTCCGGAACAGGCCCCGCCGGCGCCACTGCCGCAGCAGCAGCCACGATCGCCAGTGCCGGATCGACGAGAGGCACGTAGTCGACTGCCAGCCAGCGAATGCCGTCAGCAAGATATTTTGGCGTTACCCAGCCTGTCTCCTGAATGGCGTACTTCAGCGCGAATTCCGATTTCTTCAGGTCCGCTGCCATGTCACGCGCAGCCAGCTCCTGCTCCTGTAGTGTCCCCGCCGGCAGCGCGAAAAGTACGGGGTTGGCCAGAATAAAGGCGTCTTCAAAAGTCCGACCGCAGGGGCCTAAGGCGACCTCGGGAACCTGATAGGCAATGCGGCCACGTCCGTCGATCTTGTCGTCGCTGGTTTTAGCGGTCAGCCCTGCCAGGGTGTAGGGATCGTCGTCACTGAACCAGTTCTTCAAACAGGCATTGCTAGAGGCAGTGCCCAGGTGGACCGCGCACGCTACACCGCCCGGCGCCACGACAGAATCCAGATCGGTGATGATGAGATAGTGCAATTCCAAGAAATCGAGGAGAGCAAAGAATAGATGCGCATATGCCCCGCCGACCTCCATGATCGTGAGATATTGGCTTGAGAGCTTAACCGCCGGCTCCAAGGCTTCTATTTTCCCGGTGACAACCGGCAACATGAGCCGTTCACTGAGACCTTCAACGAGAATGGCCTTGTCGGCGAAAAATAGATCGCAGCGCGTGAGCGTAAGATATTGGTGCAGAAACTGCCTGCCAGGTGCCGGCGTGCCCGCCAGCCCCTCACGCAGATCTTTGATTTGGGTCTGTCGAATACCGGCATCGGCGCCCGGCACGTCGGCGCCAAGAAAATATCGGATACTCTCGAAACCTGCTGCGTTCGCGATATGTGACGAATGGGTGGACACCACAAACTGAACGGGCCAAGGGACAGCGCCCTCACCTGCGCCAGCCAGTTGCGCGGCGATCTTGCTCAATTGTTTGATGAAGACCTCCTGCATCTGAGGATGCAGATGGGCCTCGGGCTCCTCAATGAAAACAAGGTGAATGCCAGGCGTCTTCGGCTCGGCCTTAAATGCTTTGTGGAATTCCACGATCCTGAGCAAAATGAAAATCAGATTGCGCACACCCAGCCCGTTATACGACTCGGGGAGCGTCACCCCGCCATACCCGGCGTATCGAACTTTGGTGAAGTTCGACAAGAGCTTGCGGATATCGAGAATTGTCTCTGTCTGGAGCTCCTGGCCGCCCAATCCTGGGTACCCAAAGCTGGTCAACGTCGGCATCAGGTTTTGCAGTTGATTTCCGAAATTGCCGTCAATTTGGGTCTGAATGCCCTGCACAACGGTGGCGAGGGCTTCTGCAATAACCCGGTCTGCTGCATCCGCGGTCGGCGAGGAAGCCGTGACGAAGAGGCCCTCAAGAATCTTAGCGAGAACGTCCGTTTCTCGCGATGTCACATCATCCAGACCGCGCTGTGCGTTAATGAAGCCGGTCTTTACCAAGCTACGCAGGGCGGCTGGTTGCAGTTGCCGGAAGTTTGTGGGGTCGTTCGGATCTTCCGCGCGAATCCTGAGTGCGAAATTGACCGGAATCCTTTCGCGCAACGCGACAAGGAACGCCTTTCGGGACGCATCGTCCAGCGACCCATCAAGGAGCTCGTCGAAAAGGGCGCCTATTCCACCGTCCTTCAGTTCGTAGCGAAGCACGATCAAAGCCTCGCTTACGGCGAGGTCGAGATCGACGACGAACGGTGCCAACGGACCGAGTTCCGGGGCGTTGGGATCATACCTGCAATGCAGACGCAATTCGATGGCTGGGAGGAGAGCACGGACTTCGTCTTCAGGCTGGCCTGCGAGATGCGCATGGACGGCATCGCAAAACCTGCGGTAGCAGGCGCTGGAGAAGTCCTCAAGCTGGAAGTTCACGGGGCCATCATCGAGAAGCCGGCGCATGACCTCGGAAAGCGAAGTTTTGCCGCTGTTGTTTCGCCCCACGATTACTGTTTCGGAGGCTTCTAAAACGAGACTTACGTCAGACAGCAGTCTAAAATTCTTGATTGCGACCTTTTGAATGCGCATAATTACCCTAAGTTTTACATTTCCAGACCCCGCAAAACGAATGACTTAATTGAAGCGAGACCGCAAGATACTTTGCTACTAAAGCAACCGGTAAATTTGAACGGACCGGCATGGCAGCCGAGTGGAGCGGGGGCGTCGCCTATCCGTGCTCGAAACAATTCAAGGGCTAAAGGTCCGGCATGCAATACGCCCTGATTGATAATGTTCGCCGCGAGGCGTTCCCCCGGCGGCAAGGGCACCTGCCCGACCTGCAGCTCCGGAATGAGTTCAAAATGCGGCCCACGCGTACTCCACCACTGGGCTCATCTTGGCCGCCGCAACTGTGATCCTTGGTGGGAAAACGAGACACAGTGGCATCCTGACTGGAAGAACTTGTTTCCGGAGGAGTGCCGAGAGATTTCGCACGTCGCCCCGGACGGCGAAATCCATCGGGCGGACATCAAAACACCTACGGCATCACGGTCACGTCCAGCACTCCGCCATGACTGATGCCGAACGCATCGCTCGCGAGACTTTCTACGGTAACCTGTGGGTCATCGACGGACGGGGCTTCCGGCACAACTTCGATATATATCATTTGCTTTCCGATCATCCACGCCAGGGTCAAAGCTCGATCACAGTAACTCCCGGCGTGGGGGCAAAGAAAAACCCGCGACCTGCCCGTTCGGCGACTTCAGCGAGCTGAGTCCGCCAACAACGTCGGCTTTCGGGCAGCGGCAACAGTCAGCTCAATGACGATATGCAGGCGCAAAGCTGACCTTGAGGTAGCGAGTTCAGGCCTAATGGATGTTCATGGTTTGTGCTTCGAAAGTCGCATAAATGGCAGTCCGGAACCCCCGGTCGCGGCATGCGTCCTTTTCGGCATAGATTGGACTCGGGCGTGCCTTACGCACCCCAGGCAGCCCGGTGGCCCACGCGTCCATTAGCAATCCCGTTCATGCGGTGCTCTGCTCGTCCGCATCCACGGCATGATGGGTGGATGCCACCGTGTGCGTCGCAGTGTGCCAGGATGGCGTTGCCAACGGACCATCTGGGAGGGAACCTTCCAGATTTGGCTAGACTGTTCGACGATAAGTCCAGAGCTGTGCCGGCGGTATGTTGCGGACGACGAAGTCATAGTGGGAAACCACGTAACGGTCTGGCATCTTGATCACCGGCGACAGAGGTCCATACGTGATCTGAATTAGAGGCCGGCCGGCAGGAATACGGGCAAGCAGATCCTCAACCAGCGCGACACGCTGTTGCATTGGAAAGCTCAACAGCGGGACTGCACTTATAACACAATCGAACTGTTCACCTTTGCGCTCACCCAGAGCTTCGTCCAGCGCAAATGCGTCGCCCAATCTGAAGTCCACATTCGGGAAGCGTTGCGCCAGGCCGTCGTAGAAAATCCTGGAATATTCGACTGAAACCAGCTGGCGCGGCTTGATTCCCCTAGCCAGGATCGCCTTTGTGATGACACCGGTTCCCGCGCCAAGCTCCAGAATCGGCAATCCTGACCGTGGGTTCACCACGCTTGCCATCCGGCGTGCCGCATAAACCGAAGTGGGAATAAGGGCTCCCACGCCCTTCTTGTCCTTCTGCCAGCCTTTGAAGAATTCAACTTCTTCCTCAAACCTTTTGCCGAGCCGCTCCTTCAGTCGCAAAATCATATCTTCTCCTTGCGTCAGCCGCTTACCCAACGTCATGAATTTGGCAAAGCGCGTTTTGGCCAATCTCGACACCCTTTACAAGCCCGTTAAGACTGCTTGCGTGTCACGACGCGGTCAGCATGAATTGCCCCTTAACGCACTTTCATGTTTGCTGGGCCTATGTCTGGCCCTCGCTTGCTGCCCGAAAAAAGTTTCCCGAGCTATGCGTATCTGCCCGGCAAATATCCGCATCCGGTGCGTGATCCATTGGGCCACAGTTACCGATCAGATCCGGTGACCGTCGCCGTTGGCGAAGCGCTCGGCTCAGATGTGTTTCTATGGGGAATCGACCTTTTCAACCACGGTTACTACTGGGAAGCCCATGAAGCCTGGGAGCCTCTCTGGCAGGCTGCGAAACAAAGCGCTCAGCACCGCCTGTTCTTCAAGGGACTGATCCTGTTGGCGGCGGCCGGCGTGAAGATCCGTGAGGGAAAGCGGGTCGCTGCGGCGCGCCATGCGACAAGAGCTGCAGGGCTTTTTCGTCAGGTGGTGAGAGTGCCGGGCGGCCTGTTTGAGAGAGCACTGGGAATGACACCCGCCGCGCTCGCTGAACATGCCCAAGCGATCGTAGCTTACCCGGTTGTTCTGCGGGAGCCAAAGCCTGCCCAGCCTGAGCCCGTCTTTGATTTCATACTCGCACCAGTATCCGAGAGCGTTTGATCGGCAATTCAGTGGTCCAAGCTAACTTTGTCAGCAGGAAACGGGGCCTTTGAAAACCGCTCACCACCCGCATGCGTCACAAACAATAAGAGTGCAGTAATGTTTATAGGCAACTCGCGGCCGCTTCGATGTCGATGGTCTGAGGGTCGGGGCTGACCGGTGGCGCTCGTAGCCAATCGATTGATGGCAGAGATGCCGGCCGGGCTTCAATGACGGGGATGGCGAAAAGCTGAGTGCTCGGGCTTGCGGGCCGAGCTTGTCGGTCGCTCGATGGAAAGTGTCATCTGAGGCGCTTCCTCTCCCGCGTGCAACTGGAAGACACGCTCGTCCAGTTCCTTGTCCACTTCCGTCAGACGATGATTGAGGCGAAGGTAGTCCGTCCAGGTCGGCGTGCGGAACGTTTCCGTCCAATGCATAGGCTTCTGCAAGTTCCGCTGGAGCGTCCAATTCCGAGCACCGACCCGGCTGTGTACATGACGCCGCTGCCGCATGAGGTCGAGGAAAGCCTACCATCAGCGGCGTTCGATGCGCTGCGTGTGGCTTAGGGAGAGTGAGGACGCTTGCAGATCTTCGACAACGATCGATTCACTGATAGGCGCAGACGATTGCCGGGCCGCGATCGAAGAGGCGCGCGCCTTGCTATTTCGATTCGAACAAAGGTCTGATGCGCTCATGCATGCGATAGACGACTTTCTGCTCGACCTGATAACGCTGGCTTTCATTGTTGAATGTTACGGACGCGGCTTTGAACTTTTGGCGCGAACGCTGGCCCGTAGAAGACTGGCAAAGGTCAGGCTTTTGTCGGAAGGGGTCGATTCCGCCAGAGAGAAATGACGCCCAAAGCTTGTTGCTAACCGGCTATCGCGCCGCGTTCCGCCACAGTGACGAAGGCAATTGACGACGTTCGACCGCCAAAAAATAGGCGGAAAACCCGGGCCCTTTATGAGGCAGACTGGGTGCGGATTGTTCCGCGAATCTGAAAACTGTGGGTCCATTCCGTGGCGTCCGGCCGACCGCTGGCCTTCATCGCGGCAGTCGCCGCCCGCCGCCTCAGATGCCGCCCATGCAGAGGTACTTCATTTCAAGATAGTCTTCGAGGCCGTGGCGGGAACCTTCCCGCCCGATGCCGGACTGTTTTATCCCACCAAAAGGCGCGGCTTCTGAGGACATGCGTCCTGTGTTGATCCCCACCATGCCATATTCCAGCGCCTCGGCCACACGCCAGACACGCTTCAGGTTCGAAGCATAGAAGTAGGCGGCGAGGCCGTATATCGTATCGTTGGCCTCACGCACGGCCTGATCAGCATCCTCAAAGCGAATGATCGGCGCCAAGGGTCCAAAGGTCTCTTCTTGCGCCACGATCATTTCCCTTGAGACGTTGCTGAGGATCGTCGGCTGGAAAAAGTTGCCATCGCTGCCGATCCGGCCGCCGCCACATCGGATCGCGCCACCTTTGGCCAAGGCATCGGCAATGTGAAGTTCGATCTTGGCCAGTGCATGCCCGTCGATCAGCGGACCGATGGCGACACCTGGATCGAAGCCGTCGCCGACCTGAAGCTCACGGACACGCTCCACGAATTTGGCGACGAATTCGTCATGAACGCCCGACTGGACGTAAAGCCGGTTGGCGGAAACGCAGGTCTGGCCGGCATTGCGAAACTTGGCCTGGATCGCACCGTCGACGGCAGCATCGACGTCGGCATCATCAAAGACAATGAAAGGCGCATTGCCACCCAACTCTAGACCGACTTTCTTTATCTGGTCCGAGCACTGGCGCATGAGCAACCGGCCGACTTCGGGGGAGCCCGTGAAACTGATCTTGCGGACCTTGGCGTTCGAGCAGAGTTCGCGGCCGACCGTATCGCCTTCGGAGGCGTAGATGAGGTTGACGACGCCTTCGGGAAAGCCGGCAAGATGGGCCAGAGCAAACATTGCACCTGCCACCAGGGGCGTCTGTTCAGCAGGTTTGAGCACGATGGTGCAGCCGGCGGCGAGAGCCGGCGAGATCTTGCGCGCAACCATTGAGGCGGGGAAGTTCCAGGGCGTGATCGTTCCAACGACGCCGATCGGCTGTTTGATCACCAGCATGCGACGGTCTGTAGAGGGCGGCGAGATCGTCTCACCATAGATGCGATTAGCCTCTTCGGCGTACCATTGCAGATACGCGGCCGCATGCGCCACCTCAGACTTCGCTTCGGCTAGCGGCTTGCCCATCTCCGCAGTGAGGATCGCTGCAAGATCGTCGGTGTGGTCGACGATCAGTTGGTGCCAACGCCAGAGGATGTCGCTGCGCTCGCGCGCGGTCAGTGCGGCCCATTCAGGTTGCGCCACATAAGCTTTGTCAATCGCCGCGCGCGTCTCCTCGACACCCATGTCGGGCAATTCCGCCAAGCGTTCACGGGCGGTTGGACTGCAAAAACCAGTTGGACTATCTGACAGCGCGGCAGGATCACAGCACTGCGCGTCTTTTTTGCGAAAATAGAAGTGCCGAGGTCAGATTTGAAGCTGCCGCAGCGCTCAGTTCAGCAGGGCTATCCCTGATCTATGGCCTTGCTTTGATGGTGGGAGCGCTCTTTGCGGACCATGTCGTACGACTCGATATACGCCATCTCCAGAAGGTATCCTAGGAACTGCAGCCTGTGAGACCCCGCGATCTGATTCAGCTCGCTGAGCATTGCGCTGATGAAGGCAAGCGCCTTGGCCCGGTCGGATCTCAATCCCTTGTCGATCATCGTACGTCCCCACTTCCGCAGATTGCTCCTATATGGAGCGCGCTCTATTCAGTTCAGATGCTTCTGGATGCATGCTTCGATAGGCACGTCCATGCCGATGTCGAGGATTGGCGCGCTGTGCGTAAGCCACCCAATAGAAATGAGGTCGACCCCGGTTGCCGCTACGGCTGGTGCCGTTGCCGGCGTTATGCGACCCGAGGCCTCGGTGGTCGCGCGGCCGTCGACCATTGCCACCGCTCGGGTCAGTTGCTTGACGGACATATTGTCCAGCAGGATGGCGTCGACCCCGGCGCCTAGCGCGATCTCGAGCTGGTCGAGCGTGTCGACCTCGACCTCGACCTTGACCATATGGCCGACCGCGGCGCGCGCCCGCTCAATGGCCGTGCGGATGTCGCCGGCAATGGCGATGTGATTGTCCTTGATGAGCACGGCATCATCCAGCCCGAAGCGGTGGTTGGCGCCGCCGCCGGCGCGCACGGCGTATTTTTCCAGCGCGCGTAGGCTGGGCGTCGTCTTTCGCGTGCAGACGATCCGTGCTTTCTGACCGCGCACCGCCTCGACGATCTCGGCCGTTGCCGTCGCAATGCCGCTGAGATGGCAGAGAAAATTGAGCGCTGTACGCTCGGCCGCAAGCATTCCCCGCGCCGGTCCACTCACCCTTGCAATGGTCTCACCCGCCGCGATCCTGCTGCCGTCCAGACGTCCAAAATTTATGTCGATCGACGGATCAACAAGCATGAAAGCGTAGGCTACCAGATCAAGACCGGCAACAACGCCAGACTGCCGTGCTCTGAATGCAAAGGTGGCCCTGCAGTCAAAGGGCACAATGGCATCGCTCGTGAGATCGCCGGCTTTTCCCAGATCCTCCAGAAGAGCGCTACGCACGATCGGCTCGATTACGATACCGGGAAGAGGTGGAGGTGACGTCATCAGGCACTCCGTTCCGCGGGCCGCAGACTAAGTTCGGCCGCAACCGTCATTGCTGAGGCGAGGGTCAAGCGCGAAGACCGGGCCTGCGCCCTGCGTGTGCGGAAGTCCGACCTGCAATGCGAGCCGCGGCTTTCCTCGCGCCGAAGCGCTGCAATGGCGATCATCAGCGCGATCAAAGCAGGGTCGGAAGCGCCTGTGTTGCGAACCGCGATCGGCAGCAGCGTTTCCACGGTGTCGGATAGTGCTTGCCCGTCCCGTATAACACCGAGCCCATTAGAGACCGCGTCGCGAACGGAGGAGGGGTCGGGCCGCGGGGGTGCCGTTGCGACAAGCCTTGGCCACTGCCAGCCCGCAGGAGCGGCAGCTACGCTTTGCGCGACCCACAACGAGGTCGTCACGGCCTCGGTCAGCGAGTTGCTGGCAAGCCGGTTCGCCCCGTGCAGACCGGTGCAGGCAACCTCACCGCAAGCCCACAAGCCCGACACCGTGCTGCGGCCCGCGGCATCCACGGCCACGCCGCCCATGTGATAATGTGCCGCCGGGCGAACCGGAATCGGCTCAACGGCAGGATCGATTCCGGCGTCCCGGCAATGCCGGGTCACAGCTGGGAAGCGCTTGGCGAACTTCTGGCCGAGGGACTGCCGGGCATCAAGGTAAACACGATGTCCGGTGCCAAGCTGCTGCCATACGGCCCGTGCCACGACGTCGCGCGATGCCAGCTCGCCGCCAGGCGTATCGCACAGAAAGCGGTGCCCGCACTCGTCGATTAGGACTGCGCCTTCGCCGCGGACCGCTTCGCTCACCAACGGCATAGGCCGATGCGAAACGTCGAGCGCCGTCGGGTGGAACTGGATGAATTCCAGATCGGCGAGTTCCGCACCGGCGCATGCGGCGAGCGCCAGGCCGTGCCCGAATGAGCCGGCCGGATTGGTCGTGTCTCTGAACAGGGCGCCGATACCGCCGCTCGCAAGAACCACGCGGCGCGTCGGAAATATAATCGCCTGTCCACCTTTTGCCGCCACAACGCCGCTGACCGCCCCATTTTCCACAATGAGCCGGCGGGCTTCCATGCCTTCCAGAATTGTGATCGAAGGCGTTCGCCTCACAGCGATGATGAGCGCGCGTACAAGCTCGCGGCCCGTAGAGTCACCCCCGGCATGGACGATCCGGCGACGGGAATGCGCTGCCTCGAGCCAGAGCCGCAGTGTCCCGTCCCACGAGCAGTCGAAGGCGACGCCCAAGTCCATCAAATTCTCGATGGCTCGGTCCGCCGCATTCGCAACGCGTCTGACCACACTCTCGTCGCAGAGGCCATCACCTGCAGCAAGCGTGTCTGCAAGATGGAGGTCTGGACTGTCGTCAGCGCCGAGGCTTGCCGCCAGCCCGCCTTGCGCGAGTGTGCTGGAGGTTTCGTTCCCGAGCCGCGTCGGGGACAGAAGGTAAACGGGATGCGGCGCCAGATGAAGCGCGGTCGCCAGCCCGGCAACGCCAGCGCCGATGATCACGGGCGCTCCCCTGATGTCGCCGACGTCTGGCGTCATACGGCAAGCATCCGCTCGACCGCACGCCGAGCACCATCAACCACTCGAGCATCGATGGTCACGATGTGGCGGGTTTCTTGCAGCGCCGTGCGAATGTTGGCGAGCGTGATACGCTTCATATGCGGACAGAGATTGCAGGGGCGCACGAACTCGACGTCGGGATGCTCGATGGCCACGTTGTCGCTCATTGAGCATTCGGTCATCAACACGACGCGCGCAGGCTTGTGCCGTCCGACGAAATCCGACATCGCCGCAGTCGAGCCGGCGAAATCGGCAACCGCGACAACTTCCGGCGGGCATTCAGGATGGGCAAGCACGGTAACGCCAGGGTAGGCATCCCGCAGCTCGCGAATGTCGGCTGGCGTGAAGCGCTCATGCACTTCGCAATGACCGTTCCAGGCGATGATCTCGACCGAAGTCTGTGCCGCGATGTTCCTGGCCAGGTATTCGTCGGGCAGCATGATCACCCGCTCAACGCCAAGCGACTCCACCACAGCCAAAGCGTTGCCGGAGGTGCAGCAGATGTCCGCCTCGGCCTTCACGGCAGCGGACGTGTTGACGTAGGTCACGACCGGCACGCCAGGGTAGCGTTGCCGCATCAGCCGCACGTCGTCCGCCGTGATCGAGTCCGCCAACGAGCAGCCGGCGCCAAGATCCGGAATGAGCACCGCCTTGTCCGGATTGAGGAGCTTCGCCGTCTCAGCCATGAAATGCACGCCGGCGAGCACGATGATGTCCGCATCGACGGTCATTGCCTTGCGGGCCAGCGCCAGGCTGTCGCCAACGATATCGGCCACGCAGTGGAAGATCTCGGGTGTTTGATAGTTGTGGGCCAGGATAACGGCGTTGCGCTCGCGCTTTAGCGCCAGAATGGCCTCGACGTCGTCGCTGAAAGCCGCCCATTCCACTCGGGGGATGACGCGCTGGACGCGCTGATACAGGGACGCGGCCGAAGGTATCGTCCCGCTCACCGGCGCCTCCCGTTTATAATCCATTCGACTATAAGGGGTATATATCTAGGTTGACTATAAGCGTGTCAACCCCGGGCCAGAGGCAATTTTGTCCCCGCAACGGCAGTTTCATCCAGCACGACATGGCGAAACTGATAGAGCTTGGCCGGGCGCCCGCCCGTATCCAGAGACGTCTCGCCAGTCTCCTCGACCAGTTCTTGCTGCTCGATGAGCCGGCGAAAGTTAGGCTTGTTGATCAGCCGGCCTGCCAGGGCTTCCACGGTCCGTTGCAGCTGCAGCAGCGTAAACACCGGCGGCATCAGCTCGAAGACGACTGGCCGGTATTTGATCTTCGAGCGCAAGCGCGCAAGGCCCGTGGCCACGATGCGGCGATGGTCGGCAACCATCGTTGTCCCGGCTGTTGAGTCGGATGCGATCGACCGTTCGTCGCGGGTGGCCTCTGCCACCAGACCCGCCTCGTAAAGCAGCTCATAGCGCTGAAGCGCCAGCTCTTCATTCCAGGGGCGCTCGTCGAGCCCGAAAGCAATGGCAGCCCGCCGCCGCCGCTCACTGCGCGTCGCAGTTTGCTTGGCATCGGCCGCCCAGGCAAGCAGACGCGGCTTCAGAACATCCGCAATCAGTTTCGGTGTTCCGAGGCGGTGGTCCTCCCACGGAAAATAATCGTACCAGCTCCGCCAGGCACAGGTGGATGCGCCGGTGGCATGTTCCTTCCGGGTCAAAGCGAGATAGCTGATGGAAATGACGCGCTGCTGGCGCCCGTCGGCGCGGTCGCGATCAGCGAACGTATAGAGCTGCTCAATATAGCCGAGGGGATGACCAGTCTGCTGCTCGACCCACGCCCTAAGACCTGACTGCAGCGATCGATGCTCCAGCGCGAACGGCCCCGAGGGCAGGCAATCCCCCTGCCCGATGGTGAGGACCGCTGGTTCACCGTCATTGACGGCCACGACAACGGCAATCAGCTCCGCTTCGACTTTTTTGGCCTTGGCGGCGGCCCTACCGTTGCGTGTTGCTTTTGGGTGATCGTCCATGGTTGCCTGGGTTGGGCAGTGAGAAGCTTCTCAATCGATTTAACCAGCGTGTAGCAGCCCCTTTAGCCTGTCAACACCACACTCTCCATAAAGGCCTAGACCTTCGGTCTACACAAGAGTGTCGCAAACGCGAAGCCGCTCGGCAGTGACGCTAGGGAAGTGGACTGGGCGCGAGATTAAGAGTCCGCTTTCGCACTCGTGCTCATTCGAAGCGGCGTCGCAGCTTGCGGGATAAATAGTCAGCAAATTATTGTGCACTGCAATTTCTTCTTCGCAGCTGCACAAATTTGTGGCAGATGGCTTCGGGTTGACCTTAGGTGAGGGAAGTCGGTGAGCGCAACGCGAGCAAACAGGGCCCTGACCCCACCGGACATTGCGACACGCAAGGGTGGGACGCCGCTGGTCTGTCTGACTGCCTATACAACGCCCATTGCACAACTGGTCGATCCTCACTGCGATGTGGTGCTTGTCGGTGACAGCGTCGGCATGGTGCTTCACGGCCTGCCTTCGACGCTCGGCGTTACGCTTGAGATGATGATCATGCACGGACAGGCGGTGCGGCGAGGCCTCGAACGGGCGCTGATGGTCGTTGACATGCCGTTCGGCACCTATGAGGAAAGTCCTGGGCAGGCCTTTGACAATGCCGCCCGCGTGATGGCGCAAACCGGCTGCGCGGCGGTCAAGCTCGAAGGCGGCGAAAGCATGGCCGCGACGATACGCTTCCTTGCTGCGCGTGGCGTGCCGGTGATGGCTCATGTCGGGCTGACGCCGCAGGCGGTGAATGCACTCGGCGGTTACCGCGTCCAGGGGCGGGGCGACGATGCTGACCGCATCCAGCGTGATGCGGTCGCGGTGGCCGAAGCTGGCGCCTTCGCGGTCGTGCTGGAGAAGACACCTGAAGCCCTGGCGCTGCGGATCACGCAGGAGATTGCGATCCCGACCATCGGCATTGGCGCCTCGCCGGCCTGCGACGGCCAGATCCTCGTCGTTGACGACATGCTGGGCCTGTTCGGCGCCTTTCGTCCAAAGTTCGTCAAGCGATACGCCGAGCTGGGCGAAGCGGCTTCCGCGGCCATCTCGGCCTACTCGCACGACGTTCGTGAGCGCCGCTTTCCAGCGGCAGAACACGTGTTCGGCGACGAGCCGAAGACCTGAAAAGAGGAGATCCAACGTGGGCATTCCCATTATTCGGACAGTTGCTGAACTGCGCAGCATAGTAGCCGTGTGGCGCCGGGATGGTTTGAAGGTGGCGGTCGTACCGACCATGGGCGCTCTCCACGAGGGTCACCTCAGCCTTGTGCGTGCCGCCCTCGCAAAGGCTGATCGGGTAATCGTCACGCTCTTTGTCAATCCGAAGCAGTTCAATAGCCCGGCGGATCTGATCGCCTATCCGCGAACCGAGTATGACGATGCCGCCAAACTGGCGCCGCTCCGCGCCCACATCCTCTATGCGCCCGACGCGGCGGATGTGTATCCGCAAGGTTTTGCCACGACGGTTTCGGTGAGTGCGGTGAGCGAGGGGCTTTGCGGCGCGTTCCGGCCTGGCCATTTCGACGGGGTGGCGACCGTCGTCACCAAGCTTTTTCTCCAGACCGGTGCCGATATGGCATTCTTTGGCGAAAAGGATTTCCAGCAACTGCATGTGGTGCGGCGGCTTGTTCGCGATCTCGACATTCCCATCAAGATCGTCGCCTGCCCGACGGTGCGTGAAGGTGACGGGCTGGCGATGTCTTCGCGCAACGCGCGGCTGTCCGCCCCTGAACGGAGCGCGGCACCCCGCCTTGCCGAAATTTTGTTCGAAACTGCCCGGCGGCTGAACTGCGAAGATTGCATCGATCGTGTGCTCGATGAGGCACGGCAGGCCATCCTTGCTGCAGGCTTTTCGCAGGTCGAGTATCTTGAGCTGCGTGCGGACGAGGACCTCGCCATGATGGCCGCCCCGGACCGACCGGCGCGACTGCTCGTCGCCGCCTGGCTTGGCCAGACGCGGCTGATCGACAATGTCGAAGTGTGGTCGCCACGAGGCAGGGTCGAAGGTTTCGTGGAGGCCGCGGCCGCCGCGTAAGCATCCTTTTTTGCTCGAGGCACAATAGGAGCGCCTGCAAGCTGGTCACGAACAGAATACCCTAGCAGCCACCGGCGGAACGATCTCACGCACCACGCGGGGTCTGACTAGCTGCGCCCTTGAAGTAGGCACCCACCACCAGAGCGTCTCGCTGCAAAACAGGCCGCACCGTTCACTTGTTGGTGTAATCCAGAAAGCCGACTACATGCGGCAATCAGTGACCGCCGCGGGGGGCTTCCCTGATCCGAATTGCCCGTGAGTTTTTTTGGGATCGCGGCCAAGTCGATCAGGGTGCCCCAGCGGCGAGCCGTGAAAAATCGAAGGTATTCACATAATCGCGAAATGCCACTTGCGCCTTGGAATGGTTCTTCAGGTGCGGGAAAATGAGCATCATTTCATAGGGTGGGATTTCCCAGCCCGGGAATAATTCTACGAGGCGGCCGACGGCCACGGACGACTGGCACACATAAGCGGGCAGGAGTGCAACCCCTTCTCCGGCGATGCAGGATTGCAATAGGAATCCCATTGAATCCGAGGTCGCGGCAGGCGGTGGCCGTAGAACGAGCGGTGTGTCGTCCGACGAGAATACCCATTCGGGTTGCGCATCATGCACCAGACAGCGCCGCCGGAGCAGATCGGTCGGTTCCCGAAGAGGAATGCCACTTGCCAGAAATGCTGGCGCGGCCACAAGCACCCGTTTTATGGAGGAGATACGCCGAATGATTATGTCCTGACCTGTGGTTGTGCCAATGCGAAAGGCGAAATCAACCCGCTCGCGGATGATGTTGAGATGCCGGTTTGTGGCGATCAACTCGATGGCGATGCCGGGAAACTGGGTAGTAAATCCGTGTAGAAAGCTCGGCATGAAATACGTCGCTGTCACCTCCGGGCAGGTGATCTTCAGCTTCCCGACAGGCTGTTCCCTCAGATTGGTCATCGCCATATTCGCGGCCGAAACCTGTGCACGAACGCGGCGACAGTATTCGAGATAGACTTGACCGCTGCCGGTGAGGCTTACGTGCCGGGTGGAACGATTGAGGAGCCGCAGTCCCAAACGTGCCTCCAGCTGGGCGATACGCTGGCTGACCGTAGACTTAGGCATCCCAATCCGCTCCCCGGCGCGCGTAAAGCTGCCCGTTTCAGCGACTTCGGCCAGAAGTATCATGTCGTCCACGCTATCCAAGCGACGCATCCCTGTTGGTGTTCTTGGCGATTGTACAATGACACGGACAGTGTGTCCGTGCGATCGGAATTGTTGGAACGCTCTCGGCTGGGTAGCGTGGAAGTGGTAGCGAAAAGGGAAGGTGGACATGTCGATCCGTCAGACGACCATCGGGACCGACAGAGTAGGCATGGCCGTGGCGGCGATGATCTTGACTGATCTGACGCTTTCGATCGCAGATGCGATCATCAAGATCACGATCTCGGACATGCCACTGTCGCAATTCATCTTCTTGCGGTCCTGCGTCACCATCCCCTTGTTGATCTTTATGATGAAATGGAGGTTGCCTCGGGTATCGCTGAGCCCAGCTCGACCTGGCTGGGCCACGGTTCGAAGCAGCCTGCTTCTGTCCAGTCTGCTGATCTACTACGCTTCGCTTTCGCGCCTCGATTTCTCGATAGCGGCCGCGGTCTATTATACGATCCCGCTGTTCATTACCCTATTCTCGGCACTCTGGGTCCGCGAGCCTGTCGGCCTGCAAGGTTGGCTCGGAGTTGCGCTCGGGTTTGTAGGGGTACTACTCATGCTGAAGCCGCAGGCCGGCGACATCAGTATCCACACCCTCATGCCACTGGCGGCTGCCATTCTCTATGCCCTGGCGATGGTGCTGACGCGGACCAGGACCCGTGCTGAAAACCCGTTCGTTCTGGCACTCACATTCAATCTGATCGCGATCATTGTGGCAGGTGGGGCAAGCCTGGCGGCAATAATTGCTGGCAGCGATGGCGGGCAGAGTCTGACGATAGGCGAGTGGGTACCGATAGGCTGGAGCCAATGGGGGCTGATGGTGCTGCTAAGTATCACAATGTTGATCGGCAGCGTCGGCACTGCTGTCGCGTACCAGTGGGCACCGTCGGCCATGATCTCAACCTGCGACTTCTCCTATCTGGCATTTGCGGTGTTGTGGGGCGTCCTACTGTTCTCGGAACGTCTGGACGGCGCTTCCATGCTCGGCATAGGTCTCATCGCACTCGCCGGCATCATCGTCATTCGACGTTAGCCGGACTGGAGCACCCAGTTCAGCGATCTTCGGTTGGAACGGTCGCTGCTGGCACCGCTGCACCTGCACCGACGACGGTGCAACGAACGCGGCCGAGGTGCGCCCAAAGCCAGACTCACAATTGATTGCAGGCGGTTTGCCTGAAGGTGCTGCGGGGTGAAGCTCATTCCACCGCCGCCCGAGGCGCGTTTGTGACGGCCGCGCGCGAAGCAGACATTTTGCCAGGCGATTGGTGGATGCCGGGAGCCCGCGCCAGACTGTTCCAGGAGTATCTTCCGACCGACATTCGCTGTTCCTTATGGTGCAGGATGACAGCTGACCGCTCTCTTCCTACTAGGCAAACATCAACGCCCAGAGAGCCGTTCGCCGTCACTTCTTGCAAGCGCACTAGTCATTGCCCCTAGACGCCGATCACGAGTGCGCCGCCGGTAAGCCCGGCGCCGGCCGCGGCGAGCAGAAGCCTTTCGCCTGCCAAAAACGGCTTGGCCTGATGGGAGAGGGACAGCGACAGCGCAATTGTCGCGGCAGAGGAATTGCCGAACTCCGCAATGCTTCTCACCACCTTCTCAGGGCCAATATCGAGTTTGTCGGCCACGGCATCGAGAATGCGGGCGTTGGCCTGGTGTGGAACAAACCGATCCACGGCCTGAGCTGAAACGTTCGCAACTTCCAGCGCCTCGGCCGAACACCGCGCCATCATCTCGACCGCCTTGGCGAACACGGCGCGTCCGTCGGCGATCGTCATGCGGGTTTCGGCTATGTCGAAATCTCCGGCAAACGGCCGGGTGCTGCCGCCCGCCGGGATCTGGATCAGGCCATAACCGGACCCGTCGGAATCCAGCGAAGCGCCGAGGACACCGTGATTGGGGTCGGACGAGGGGACCAGCAAAAGCGCGCCTGCGGCGTCGGCGAACAGCACCGCGCTGGCGCGTTCGGCCGGGTTGATGCGGCGGCTCAGAATGTTGGCGGCGATGACCGGCGCCGGCTTGCCGTGCATGCGCACGAAGGCGTCGGCGAAGGTAAGCGCGTAGACGAAACCGGCGCAGGCGCCGGCAAGATCGACGGTTCCGGCATTAGCAAGGCCGAGACGGTGAGCGACCAGCGGCGCGCTTGGCGGCAGCAGATGATCGGGCGTCGATGTTGCCAACAGCAGAAGGCCGATCTCGCTGCGGTCGATGCCGGCCATACCCAGGGCCATGTCTCCCGCCTTCCCGGCCAGGCCCGACAAGGTGTCGGAAGGCTCGGCCCAGCGGCGCGACCGGATGCCGGTCCGCCTCTCGATCCAGCCGGCCTCCAGGCCAAGCGAGGCCTCAATGTCGGCATTCGGCACGACCCGTGCCGGTGCGTGGTGGCCGAGACCGATGATCTTCGCGCCTCGGATCATCCGGCTTGCCCAACAACGTCGGCGGCCTCGTCGATCGCATCGTGCAAGCGACCAAGCTCGCTGGGAGTTACGCAATAGGGCGGCAGGAGATAGATCACATTGCCGAGCGGGCGTACCAGGAGATCACGCCCAAGGAAGAAAGCGCGCAGCTTCGGGCCGATTTCAGCCAGGTAGCCGGAGCTGGCGACCGCCAGTTCGAAGGCGGCAATCGTGCCGGTCACCCGGACATCGGCGAAGCGGGGATCTCCCACAAAGCGATTGTATGCTTCGGCCTGCAGTCGCGACAGGGTTGTGACGCGCTCGATGACCGGCTCGTCGCGCCAGACTGCGATGTTGGCCAGCGCCGCCGCGCAGGCGATCGGATTGGCGGTATAGGAGCTCGAATGAAAGAAGGTGCGGCTGCGATCCGGCGAATAGTACGCCCGAAAGATGGCGTCGGTGGCGAGCGTGGCGGCAAGCGGGATCGCGCCGCCGGTCAGCCCTTTCGACGTGCACAATATGTCGGGCGCAATGCCTGCCTGCTCGCAGGCAAACAGAGTGCCGGTTCGGCCCCAGCCGGTCATCACCTCATCGGCGATGAACAGCGTCCCGGAGGCCTCGGCGATACGTTTCAATTCGGCCAGGATTTTTGGCGAATACATCCGCATGCCGCCGGCGCCCAGGACCAGCGGTTCTAGGATCAGCGCCGCCGCCTTGCGATCACGGCTGAACGCCTCGAAGGCGTCGAGGGTTTCCTGCTCGCGGCCGTTGGCAGGGAAGGGGATGGTATCGACGTCAAAGAGCAGGGGTTCGTAGGCGGCGTTGAAGACGCCGCGGGCGCCGACGCTCATCGTCCCGATTGTGTCGCCGTGATAGCTGGATTCCATCACAACGACACGCGAGCGCGGCGCGCCGATGTTGCGGAAATAGCCGAGCGCCATTTTGAGCGCCACTTCGACGCTGGTCGAGCCGCTGTCGGAATAAAAGACCCAGTCCAGACCCTTCGGCGCCAGGCCAATGAGCGCGCTAGCCAGTTCTTCGGCCGGCGCGTGGGTGAGACCGGCGAATATGATCTGGTCGAGCGTTTCGGCAGTTGAGCGGATTGCCTCGACGATCGCCGGATGGCGATGGCCGTGGGTCACCACCCACCATGAGGATATCGCGTCGAGAATGCGCCTTCCGTCATCCGTCTGCAGGTATGCGCCTTCGGTCCGAACGATCTTCGGCAGAGCCGGTTCGACGGCGTGCTGGGTAAAGGGATGCCAGACGGCTGAGCGGCTCATACGCTGGCCTGCTGAAAAGGCGCCATGTCGAAATGCGCTGCCATGGCCGACAGGAGAGTGTCGGGCCCCAGCAAATCGAGGAAAGGCAAGCGGCCAAGCACACGCACCTTGCCGATCGCAGCGATGGTGCATTCCGTGTCGGACATAGGGTTGCCGATGAATGCGACGCCCAAAAGCGGAATGTCGCGGCGGCGCAGCGCCTCGATCGACAGAAGCGTGTGGTTGATCGTGCCAAGAGCCGTGCGCGCACAAAGCACGACCGGCGCGCGCCAGCGGGCGAACACATCGATGAACAGGAAGTTGCGGTTGAGCGGCACCATGAGACCGCCGGCTCCCTCGACGATCAGCGGACGCGCCATTACGGGCAGAACGAGGCGGTCGGGATCGATCAAAACGCCATCGAGTTCGGCGGCGCGATGCGGCGAGAGCGGTCGCACCAGCCGCCAGGCTTCCGGGATGATCCGCTCGGGCGACAGCTCCGCGAGCCTCACTTCCGTCTGGGTATCGGTTTCGCCGTCGAGCCCCGACTGCACCGGTTTCCAGTAGGCGCCTTGGAGCAGGCCGGCCAGACCAGCCGCAATAACCGTTTTGCCGATGCCGGTGTGTCCGTGCCGGTGATGACGAAGGTTTGGCTCATGCCGCCATTCGCTCCCATTCCTCTGACAATGCCTTGATCATCGCAGCGACGTCAGCCTGCTCGACATTGAGCGTCAGCGAAATCCTGAGCCGCGCGGTGCCCTCGGCCACCGTTGGCGGGCGGATACCGCGCACATCGAAACCGCGCGCCTGCAGCGCGCTGGCGAGCGCCATGGCGCCGGCGTTGTCGCCGACGATCACCGGCAGGATCTGCGAGCCGCTGGGCGTGATTGCGCAGCGAGCTTCGATCTCCCGGCCGGCGAAGGCGACGAGTGCCGCCAGCCGCTCGCAGCGCTCGGGCTCGTCACGAAGGATGGCAAGCGCCTCGGTTGCAGCGACCGCCATAAGCGGCGAAGGGGCGGTGGCATAGATGAACGGTCGGCAACGGTTTATGAGATAGTCGATGATTGCCGTGGGTGCGGTCACCAGCGCACCGGAGACGCCAAGCGCCTTGCCGCAAGTGTGCAGCACGACAACATTGTCGCGGCCTTCGAGGTCGTGCGCGAGGCCGCGTCCCCCTGGACCATAGACGCCGGTAGCATGCGCCTCGTCGATCAGGAGGAATGCATCATGACGGTCGGCAAGTGCTGCCAGATTGGCAAGGGGCGCGCGGTCGCCATCCATGGAATAGAGGCTCTCGACCACGATCCAGGGGCGACCCGTGCCGCCCGAACGCCGCCAGGTCAAGATGGCGTCTTCGAAGCCGCCGATGTCATTGTGTGGGACCTCCGCCACCGCCGCCCGGCCAGCCCGCGCGCCCTCATGGGCGCTGGCATGGATGAGTGCGTCAAGCACGACGAGATCGCCCTTTTGCGCAAGGGTCGTCAGGATGGCGAAATTCGCTACATAGCCGCCACTGAAGAAAAGTGCACGTACACCGAAGAAACGTGCCGCCTCGGCTTCGAGGGTCTCGTGCTCGGGTCCATTGCCGCGCAATAGGCGAGACCCCGTGGCACCGATCGGCGTGCCGGCTGCGAGTGCTGCTGCGACGGCTTTGGCGAGGCGCGGGGAGGCTGCCAGGCCGAGATAATCATTGGAGGCGAAATCGAGACCGGCCCGCGGCGATAGCGCGCGCAATCGGTTCTTGCGCGCGAGCCCACTTAGCGTCGTCTCATAGCGGTCGAGCAAGCCCCCTGCGCTCACAAGCTCGAAAGCTCCATTGGTTCAATACCGAGCTTGCGAAACAGCGCCGTGTCCTTGTCCTCACTTGGATTGTCCGCCGTCAGCAGCGTATCGCCAACAAACACGGAATTGGCTCCGGCAAAGAAGCACAGCGCCTGCATCTCCTCGCTCATTGCCGTGCGGCCGGCCGACAGGCGCACATAAGATTGCGGCATCAGGATACGGGAGAGCGCAATCGTTCGAACGAATTCGATCGGCTCTATCGGCCGCTCATGACCAAGCGGCGTGCCTTCAATCGGGATCAGCATGTTGATCGGGACGCTCTCGGGCCGCTCGGGGAGATTGGCGAGCGTCACAAGCATATCCACGCGGTCGACCACTTCCTCGCCCATGCCGACGATGCCGCCGCAGCAGACTTTCATGCCGCTGTCGCGGACATTGGCCAATGTTTCGAGCCGGTCAGTGAACGAGCGCGTCGTGATGACTTCGCTGTAGTAGCGCTCGGACGTATCGATGTTATGATTGTAGTAGTCGAGGCCCGCTGTCTTTAGCTGCTGCGCCTGCTCAGGATCGAGCATGCCAAGCGTCATGCAGGTTTCCATGCCGAGCGCCTTGACCCCTTCCACCATGGCGACCACGACCTCCATGTCGCGCGCCTTGGGGCTGCGCCACGCCGCGCCCATGCAATAGCGCGTCGCACCCGCATCGCGCGCCTTGCGGGCTTCCTCGATGACGCGTTCGACCGCCATCAGCTTCGAGGCCTTCAGTCCGGAATTGTGATGCGCGGACTGGCTGCAATAACCACAATCCTCGGGGCAGCCGCCGGTCTTGATGCTCAGCAGCCGGCTGAGCTGAACGCGGTTGGGATCAAAGTTCGCACGATGGACGCAATGTGCGCGAAACAGCAGTTCGTTGAAGGGAGACTCGTAGAGGGCCCTGGCTTCGGCTTGGCTCCACAGGCGGCGGCTTCTGGCAGCTCCCCTATCTGCGGTCGAACCTTCCGTGGGCGAAACAAGCGTCATGATTTCCCCTATCCGTGAGCAGGCCCGCGCTGTTACAGGACGCGACGGGTTTTTCCAGCCGAAATCTGAAATTCACTGCGGGTCAAAATGTCATTTCCCTCGCAGCCAGCATAATGGGCCCAAGAACCGACCGAGGCGTGGTGTCGGCAGGACGCGGGCGCATTTGCTCGACTTGGCCTTGAGGACCGCGCCGGTTCGGCTCCTCGCCGGTGTGTCCAGTACAATCCTAATCAAGCTGGTAACATGTCATTCAGCCGGACTGTCTATAGCAACAATATGACGCCGCGCGGCAAACGTATTCTGGGCAAATCTACAGTCGTGACGATAATTGCAGTCGTCGCGACCTTCGGGCTGTCGTTCACGGCAAGACTTGGCCTGCAGATGCCGATCGACTGGCTGAGTTGGGTGGAATGCACTTTCATCCCCATCCTGATCGGATTGCCCGTCAGCGCCTTTATCTTCACCCAGGGGGAAACGATCCAGGAAACATGTGACAAGTTGGAGAAATCATACACAGCCCTGAGAGAGGCGCACGACAGGCTCACCTTCGTGACCAGCCACGACCCGATGACAGGCCTTCTCAGTCGCGGTGAATTTATCGCAAGGATGGACAGAAAGCGTGACGAAGGTGAATGCGACACACTGCTCCTGATCGATCCGGATCACTTCTCCTTGATCAACGACCAACACGGCCATTCCAAAGGTGACGAGGCTTTGGTTCGAATTGCAAAGGCGCTCGTTTATCTGACACGCCCGGGAGACTCGATCGGTCGTCTTGGCGGAGAAGAGTTTGGTGTGTTGTTACGCAGCGCGCGTAAAGAACAGGCAGCTACCATCGCGGAAAACATACGCCGTCTTGTCGAGGCGGGCCCGATGGCGAAAGGCCAACAGGATGGCGTGAAAGTGACTGTCAGCATCGGCGGCGCGGAAATCTCTCCCGATGCAGATGCTCAAGACGTCCTTCGCACCGCCGGACGATGCCTTTTTGAAGCGAAACAGCGTGGACGAAATCGTGTTTCGTTCGACTATGAATCGGCCAAATTGCGGGCGGTGACGCCATAACCCAGTTTGGGCCCAGCCTGACGCGGGCAGAGTGTTGCCTGATGGGGCCTGCTTTCGGCCTGCCCATCTGCACGACCAGCCCCAGCCACATCACAAGCCGCACAGCCTTGCGGGCCGTTTTTCCTGTAGACAGCATTGTTGGAGCCGTCTCCCAAGTGACACAAAAAAGCCCGCTCCATTGTCTGGAGCAGGCTTTGTGTGCGCGGTACTCAGAACCTTGCCGCTACGCGAAAGATAGGAGCGAATGGTAAACACCGACTGAAGATCAGTGCCGCCCGGTGGCCGTTGAAGGCCCTCGCCAGCCGCCAAATGCTTGCGAATTGGCTGGTGCTCAATGCAGGCCGAACTCGCGCAATCCCTCCCCTCGCGATAGCGCATAAACCGGCTTTCGCTGCGCTCGCGCGGCCGCGGCAAGTCGACGGTGATGAAGCCGCGCCGCGCCGCCCTTATCGCAGCACCCTGTCGGCGAGATAGATCGCCTAACTCGAGTTCATGGGGAACGATGACCACGGATCGGCAGCCACTCGCTGCTTTCAATCCAGCTCCGCCACGCGGGATGTTCGGTTACCCGGCAAACGGCTGCCCAGCAATTGCGCACGGTCGCGATGTTGTCTTTAACTGGCCGGTCGTGACGCCATCCGAGAATGCCGGTCTTGCAATTTTTTCTTTGCTGCGTCTAATTCCAATGCCTTGATCTGAACCCGCCTGGCACAACTGCCAGGCCACACTGCAATTGTTACGAAGGAATACGTACATATGGCGACCGGCACCGTGAAGTGGTTCAACAGCACCAAGGGATTTGGATTCATCCAGCCCGACAATGGTGGTCAGGATGTTTTCGTCCACATTTCCGCTGTCGAACGAGCGGGCCTCTCGACCCTCGCTGATGGGCAGAAGATCAACTACGAGATTGAACAGGACCGGCGGACTGGCAAGTCCTCCGCGGGCAATCTCAGCAAAGCTGGTTGATTTTTCTGCTGCGTCCCGGCAAGAGTCGGAAGGACGCGGCTAGGTCCCGGATGTTTTGGCGACCGCTCGACAAGAGCGAGCAAGAACGTGGGTAAACTGCAAGGCCTGGGCAGCAGATTGCTGCAAGGGCGTTGCGAACTCCTATGAAATTGAGTCGTTCGAAGGGAAGGCGGGGCTGGTCCCGCCTTTTGATATTTCGCGCAGATTAGGCCAGTGGGTGCTGCCCATCAGAACAAAGCCCAAAGATTGACGTCAGGCTGCGGCCTTCTTGCCGGTCTTCTTAGGCGCCGGCGCTTCCGCCTCTTTCGGTTTGCGGCCGAGACCCATCGTCTTGGCCAACGCCGAGCGCGACGCAGCATAATTCGGCGCGACCATGGGGTAATCCGCCGGCAGACCCCATTTGGCGCGATAGTCGTCCGGCGTCAGCCCGTAGCGGGTCGAAAGATGGCGCTTCAGCGACTTGAATTTCTTCCCGTCGTCAAGGCAGATGAGGTAGTCCGGCGTCACCGACTTCCTGATCGGCACAGCAGGCTTGAGAACCTCAGGGATTTCTGCGGGAACGTTGCCGGCCGTGCCTTTCAGTGCTGCGTGCACTTGGCCGATCAGGGCAGGGAGATCGCCCACCGGGACCGGATTGTTGGAGACATAGGCTGAGACCACATCAGCGGTGAGCTCGATGAGGGCGTCGATTGTGTTGTCGGCATCTTCTGCCATGAAAACTCTCCGGGGTAGCTTGAAAGATAGTCGGCGAAGTGTTGCTTCATAGTGGTGGTTGTCGGTGGAAGCAATAATTCCCCGACAGACTTTGCGTGCTGCGGTAAACAGCTACATCCTGACTTTGCGCGCGTATTGATCCGGTGGTCAGACCCGGTCCTGATCGAGCGGCCGCTGCTCTCCACTCGATGAGGAGGGGATAATCGTAAACAATTTCCACGCCCCCGCCGGGTACCACAGCACAAATTTGGTTTCGAGGCGGTCCCCCTTAAGCAGGGCGCGGCGTGCAGTGTCTAGTACTGCGCTGGTGGGGTCGCCCGACGACGTCGGTCGCGTATTGTGGAAGATTGACGGTTCTTCGATTGCTTACCGGAAAGGCGGGTCTGCAACGTCGTAGATATCCGATTTGGCCAGTTCATGCACGCGAGATCCTCGGTCTCATCGAGAAGCCGACTCTCCTCCTGACGGTTGTCGAGTCAAGCAGATGAAAGGCGGGTGTTCCCCCCGGCGGCAGGACTCGTTGCTTGCTGCCAGCTGCACAAATCCCGGTCACCACTGCGATGGCTGAAGCTCTGGCGGATTCAAGCGGTCGTCGCAACACTGATTGTGTTCACTCACGACAGCAACTCGTCAAGCGCCTCTGCCGGCGTTTTCCAGCCAAGGGTTTTTCTAGGTCGGGCATTAAGGGCCGCGGCCACGGCGGCGATCTCGTCGGCGCTGTGGACGCTCAGGTCGGTGCCCTTCGGGAAGTACTGACGCAGCAGCCCATTGGTGTTCTCGTTGGTGCCGCGCTGCCAGGGGCTTTGCGGATCGCAGAAGTAGACTTGGACACCCGCGTCGATCTTGAGACGATCGTGCTGAGCCATTTCGGCTCCCTGATCCCAGGTCAGTGAACGGCGCAGTTCTTCGGGCAAGGTGATGATGGTGCGCGTAATCGCGTCGCGCACGGCTTCGGCCCCGTGTCCCGCGAGAGCAGGGCCATTCTTCATGCGCGGAGCTTCGCCATGCCCCGCAAGCCGGGGAAGATGCAGCAACATCGTGAAGCGTGTCGTACGCTCAACCAGCGTGCCGATCGCCGAGCTGCCAAGACCAAGGATGAGGTCTCCTTCCCAGTGACCCGGCACCGCGCGATCGGCCGCTTCGGCGGGGCGTTGACTGATCATGATCTCCGGCAAGACAAAGCTCTTACCTCGACTGCGTACGCGGGCCCTGGGGACCCGCAGCACGCGCCCCGTTCGCAAGCAGGCCGACAGTTCGCGGCCTAGCGCTCCCCGACTCTGAACGAAGAGGGCTTGATAGATGGCTTCGTGGCTGATGCGCATCGTCTTGTCGTCCGGGAAGTCGATCGGCAAGCGTCGGGCGATCTGCTCCGGGCTCCACGCGCTGGCCCATCGCCGATCCTTTCGCGGACCGTGCCGGCGGCCCTTCCACCGAACGGCCGGACCAGGAACGGCGGCGCCACTTGGGGTCATGACGACGCCGGCCAGTCGCTGCTCCACATAAGTGCGCAAGGTTGTGTTGAGCGCAAGCTTGGTCGGTTTGGGCCGATGGGCCGATCGGTCGGCGTGCCATTGGGCTGTCGATGCACGATATTCCAGCCCGCCGCTGCGCGTCGCGGCATTGCGTCGTAGCTCACGGGAGATGGTCGAGGCGGATCGGCCAAGTCGGCGTCCGATCTCGCGTCTCGAAAGGCCCTGAACGCGAAGAAGTGCGATCTCCTCACGTTCCGCAAACGCAAGGTATCGCTCTGACGGCGGCTTGGTGGAAGATCTGAACATCGCTGGTGCCATGCCGCCCGCCTGTCGGAACAATCTGGTTCCAACAGGCTGCGACATACCAGCCGCCAGCGCAGCATCTTCGCTGGTCAGCCCCTGCGCTATCCCCAACCAGAATCGCTGGAGTTCAGATCGCCCCGCCACTGGCGGACGTCCCGGTGACGGCAACGGCGCCCGTCCAGAACGGTGGGATCGTCGCTTGCCAATGCGCATCGCAACCTCCTTCGTTCAGGTGTTGCGACGACCGCTTGAATCCGCCTCTGCTCCCCCAGTCACTTTGGAAGCCATCGAGGGCTACGATCAATTTGGACCTCAGTCGCTGCGTAGAATTTTCGCTTCTAACGCCGCTGCAACGAAAGCCCGTCTCGCTGCCGGTGTCTGGGCTTCTCCACGCAAAACCTGAAGACATGCATCCATAGCCAGTTTTCGCTTCTTCGTCTGATGAGGGAAACTCCGCAGCAGGATCGAGGCTGCGTCGTTCACATCGAATATGACGCGCTCACGGTCATGCCGGCCAACTTGCACCACCACGGGCCGGGCGAACCTGCTCGACATGCAATTACACTCTCTGTTCCGACCATGACACGATTTTCGCGTATCATGACGTTGGGACAATTTATACATTTCTGACTAGGGCCAGAGCAGAACTGGCAGTTGCCCAATCAAGCAGGCCGCTATGTTCCGGCCTTGTTGCGCAAGAAGGCACAGCGGAATTCTGTCGCGTCCGGAACGTGAAGCGGCGGGTGCCAGCCTTGACGCGGCCGCTGCCGCAATGGCGACGCTGCTAGTGGCGCGCGGGTGCCGAGAGAGGAAGAGGGCGGGCGGGTTGCGGTGGCGGATAAAGGTCCGGGAGAGAGTCTCCCGGCGCCCGCCAAGGAGCAACACCCATGACCCAGATGGAAATTCTTGCGCCCGAGCGCAACCAGCGTGCCGGTTACAAGGTCGACCCCAGCCGCGGCCAGCGAATTGGCCGCGTGTCGTCAGAATGGTTCAACCGGCCGGCGGACGAGCGATACCTGTCGCTCAACGACCTTGGAAATGCGGTGAAGAGCCGGTCGGAGCGCAGCAAGACCCGCATCGTCGAAAGTGAGCTGATCCGCGTCGAGGCCAGCCGCGACGATCCGGAGCGCCTGAGGCTAATGCTGCCCGATGCGCCTGCCCCTGTTGCCCCCACGCATTGGAGTTTTGGCCAACTCGCCTCTTTGGTCGGCGCACCGGCCACCTATCTGCGGCAGCTTCCAGCCCCGCTCGCCGCGATTAATCTCCAGCACGGTCTCCTCAACTACCGCGCCGAGCAGGTGAAGACGCTGGAAATCGAGAACGGACGCCTCGAGCTGCGAGCCGTAACCGGTCCGGACTATGGCAGAATATTTGACTCAGAACTGGTCGACGCCGTGCAGAAGATAGCCGGCAACGGTACCGGTGACACGCGCTGGAAGGTGCCGGGAGTCCTCGATTGGTCGACGGGAATCTACAACCCGAACGTCGACATCTCCCGCGACACCACGACGCTCTACGCGTCAGATCGCGATGTCTTTGTCTTCCTCGTCGACGACCTGAACCCGATCGAGGCAGGGCGGCTGCCGAATGGGGAACCGGATCTTTATTTCCGCGGCTTCTACTGCTGGAATTCTGAAGTCGGCGCCCGCACCCTCGGGATTGCCAGCTTCTATCTACGCGCGGTATGCCAGAATCGTAATTTATGGGGCGTCGAAGATTTCGAAGAAATCACCATCCGGCATTCCAAATATGCCGCCTCGCGTTTCGCCTTGGAAGCCGAGCCAGCGCTGATCCAGTTCGCGGAATCGTCGCCCATGCCATTCGTCAACGGCATCAAGACGGCGCGGCAACGGATCGTTGCCAGAAACGACGAAGATCGCCAGGGCTTCCTGCGCAAGCGCGGCTTCTCCAAGTCCGAGACCACGAAGATCATCGATACTGTTCTCATGGAGGAAGGCAGACCACCGGAATCGATTTTTGATTTCGTGCAGGGCATCACGCGGGTCGCGCGCGACAAGCCGCAT
The DNA here is from genome assembly GCF_040320905.1 of Mesorhizobium sp. M0590. Taxonomy (NCBI): domain Bacteria; kingdom Pseudomonadati; phylum Pseudomonadota; class Alphaproteobacteria; order Hyphomicrobiales; family Phyllobacteriaceae; genus Mesorhizobium; species Mesorhizobium sp. M0590. The sequence goes on along the minus strand of NZ_JAMYQN010000017.1, from coordinate 68,772 downwards.
CAGGATGTCCGCCTGGACATGGAGGGCAAAGCCAAGAAGCTTCTCGACTTCGCCGCCTGATCCTGCGCAGGCCGGCAACGAAAACTCTCGTCGCCGGCCTGCCTCCGGGGCGTCTCCATCAATCCCAGCGCGGTCCTTCGAAGCAAGAGGACGGCGCTTTTTTCGTGGGAGGACGCGGTGACGCCAACATGCTGAAGGCGCCTCGGGCGCGGCTCGGCCGCCTAGATCCGCGAGCCGAAACCAGCAGCGCTTCATGTCGAGCCTGCAAGTCGGGAGGCGGCGCTGGCGTGAGGCCTGGAGGCAGAGGGGGGAGGGGAGGGTTGCTGACGGGCTTGGAGGTTCGGGGAGAGGCCCCGGGCCGCCCGTCATGGAGAACCTGACCATGGCAAAGAACGCCATTCAGAAGATCGCGATGAACGCCGCGGAGAATATTCCCTATGACAAGCTAATGCTGTCGCAGAAGAATGTTCGGCGCATCAAGGACGGCGTGTCGATCGAGCAGCTGGCCGAAGACATCGGGCGGCGAAAGCTGATCCAGAGCCTGAACGTCCGTCCCGTGCTCGACGGCGAGGGCGAGGAGACCGGCATGTTCGAGGTGCCCGCCGGCGGGCGGCGTTATCTGGCGCTCGGCATCCTCATCAAGCAAAAGCGCCTGGCGAAGAACGAGCCAATCCCCTGCATCGTCAACCGCGGGCAGGAGACCTCGGCCGAGGAGGACTCTCTTGCCGAAAACCTGCGGCGCGCCGACCTGCACCCGCTCGACCAGTTTCGGGCCTTCAAGACGCTCAGCGATCGGGGCCTCGATCCCGACGAGATCGGTGCCCGCTTCTTCGTATCGCCTGCGACGGTGAGGCAGCGCCTGCGACTGGCATCGGTGTCGCCGAAACTTCTCGGTCTCTACGGGAAGGACGAAATCCGGCTCGAACAGATCATGGCGTTTTCCATCTCGAACGATCACGCGCGCCAGGAGCAGGTCTGGGAGCGGATTGCCAGCTCGCACATGCAGGAACCCTATTACATCAGGCGCCTGCTGACGGAGACCACGGTCCGGGCCGATGATCGCCGGGCCGTCTATGTCGGCGCCGAAGCCTATGAAGCGGCTGGCGGCGTCATCCTGCGCGACCTGTTCGAGCAGGATGCCGGCGGCTGGTTCCAGGATGCCGCACTTCTCGAGCAGCTTGTCTTCGACAGGCTGAAAACGGATGCCGAGGCGATCCGCGCCGAAGGCTGGAAATGGGTCGAGGCGGCGATCAGCTTTCCCTATGGCCACACCTCCGGCATGCGGCGCATTTATGCCGAAGCGCAGGAGCTCAGCGCCGAGGAGATCGAACGCTACGACGCGCTGAAGGCCGAATACGACAAGCTGGATGCGGACTATGCCCGGGCCGAGGATGCCGACGAAGCAATCGAGGCGAAGCTCGACCAGCTGGGTGCCGAGCTCGATGCGATCGATGATCGTCCTCAAAGCTACGATCCCGCCCAGAAGGCCATTGCCGGTGTGTTCGTTACGCTTGCCGCGAACGCCAAGCTCCAGGTCGACGCCGGTTTCGTGCGGTCCGAGGACGAGCCGCGGACCGAAACCGGCGGCATCGATGAAGGGGAGGAAGGGGGCGCTGACGGCGGAACCCGATCCAATGGCGACGACGTTGGCGATGATGTTGTCGTCAACGGCAAGCCGGTGAACGACAGCGCTAGTGACGACGGCGAGGACGATGGCATCAAGCTACTGCCCGACCGGCTCATCTTCGACCTGACGGCGCAGCGGACGCTGGCACTGCGCAACGCACTCGCCGGTGACGTCGACATCGCCTTCGTCGCCGCACTCCATGCCTTCGTCCTGCAGGTCTTTTATCGCTTCGCGCCGGACACGTGCCTGGAGATCAGCCTGAAGAGCGGCAGCTTCAGCCAGGTCGACGGTCTTGCCGAGACATCCTGGGCCAAGGAGATCGCCGAGCGGCACGAAGCCTGGGACCGCGATTTGCCCGATGAGGCGGATGGCCTTTGGGACTTCCTTCTCGGCCTCGACGAGGCAAGCCGCAAGGCGCTGTTCGCGCACTGCGTCTCGCTGACCCTCAATGCGGTGGTCGAACCCTGGAACAGGCGAGCGAAGGCGCTCGAGCATGCAGACGTGCTCGGCCGCTCGCTCCAGTTCGATATGGTCGACGCCGGCTGGACGCCTACGGTCGAGTTCCTCGGACGGCTCACCAAGGCGCGGATTCTGCAGGCTGTCCGAGAAGCGCGTGGCGCAGACTCCGCGCAGCTGATCGACCACATGAAGAAGGATATCATGGCCCGCGAAGCCGCCCGGCTTCTCCAAGGATCGAACTGGCTGCCCGAGCCGCTGCGCCTTGAGGTCGATGACGTGGCTACCGACGCTGGCGACGTGGTCGCCGGCGACATGTCGGACGAGGCGGCTCTCGACGGCGATGCAGCCGAGCTGCCGGCCTTCCTCGCCGACGATGCGGATCCGTCCTCCGATGAGCCGGTGACCATCGATGGCGACGAGGCAGACCACCTCCAGGCCGCCGAATAACCGGCCTCACGCTCGCACCGGGCCCGGCACTCCCGCCGGACCCATTCAGTTCCACTCACTCTCGAGCCCGGGATCGCCATCGCGACCCCGGGCGCTTGCGTTTCATGGAGATCGACATGTTCGACTGGAACAGAAGCTGCTCCTATGACGAGCAGCAGAAGAGACGTTTCCACACCACAGCCCGTTCACGGCTGAAGAGACTCGCCGCCGAACTTGCCCTGCCGCAGGGAAGTTTTGACCTGCGCTCGAACAAGGCGGGCATAGCCGTTTCCGGTGAAATTACCCTGCACCATGACCGCGCCTACATCCAGGTCGGCCAGTTCGGTTTGTCCTCAGGTCACGGCATCCTGATCCGCACCTGCAAGGGCCGCAAGGACTATACTGGCGGGGCCAACCACTTCGTTGCGCTCGGCATGCTTGACGATATCCCGGCGCTCGCCGCCGCCGTCCGTGCCATCACCGGGGTTGGTCGAGACGCTTCGCGTTCCTCCGAACGACGCGCCGCCTGAACCCCTGCAAACCCCATCATCGCCGATGCACGCGCCGGCCGCGGGCTCGGCCCGTCGCCAACCACAACACACCAAGCAGTTGCCATGGCGCGGTGATGCTGCGCGTGGCCGACTTGGCTTCAGGAGACACCATGACCGCACATCCACCCTTCAGGAAGGTGCTCGACGGCGTTGCCACCCGCGAGCAGATGTTTCAACTGTTCAGCCGACAGAAAGACACTCCCGGCATCGATCCGCTTTCCGGCACTCCCTATTCAGCCGAGTGGTTCGAGATTACCGCGTCCGAATTCCACTTCATGCTCGATTTGTTGCCGCCGCTCTTCATGCGCACGGGCATGTTCGGCATGTCGGAGTATAAGGCCGGCAACGTCACCAGCGTATTCTTCGCGATCCGGATCCGGGGCCGCGAGCGCTGGTTTCATGGCTTCTGCGATCTCACGGATCGGCAGTCGCCAGACAAGATGCGCGCCGCCATCATCGCCCACGAGACCGGCGCGAGCGACAGCATGACCCGCTCGGAAAAGCTCGAGGCGATCTGGAACATAACCCCTGTCGAACTCAGGGGGACCGCCCGCAACGCAGACCCCGAGACCGGGTGGGCCGAACATCGCGGCAAACGCACGATTCTCGTCAACGCCGGAAGGCATGATGCTGCCTTCAAGCTGCTCGATGATCTGTCGGATCTCGAGATCGACGAGTTCCTGTCCAAAGTGCGATTGCGTCGGAGCTAACGAAGAAAGACGACGATGGGCATCTATAAGAACCGCGCTTCGGCGGCGAAGCGTCTCCAATCCGGTGACCGAGTTTCGCTCAATGGATGCACCCGCGTACGGCCCATCCTCAAGCTGTTGAGACATGCGAGGCCGTATGGCCAACTGCCCCGAGGATACAAGCATCTGGCCCTCAGCAAAACGTGGCGTCAGTGCCTGCCACGCGGCAGGTATCCGGCATTGCGCAAAGCGCCGATGAACAGGCTGGCCGAGCCGGCGATACTCGTCCTGGCCTGCGTTGCGAGCGGCAGCGTGTTCCAGTCCTCCAACGGAGCGATAAAGCTGGAGAAAGTGCCATTGACCATGCAATGGCTGGTCGACAAGCCCTGCTTATCCAGCATCAGAACCGCTGTCTGATTGCTTGGATACCGGATGGCGGCAACGCGCTGAAACTCCATGTCGCCATCGATGCGCAAATTGAAAAGCAGGTCCCCGAGGCTTCTGTGGGCGATTTCCGCGACTTTTTCCGCGAAAGGAACAGAAAGCGCCCGAACGCTGTCGACCGCCATCCCGAAAACAAGCGCGTCCAGCTCATCCGCCGCCATGAGAAGATTAGTTCCCAAGAAAATTGGGATTGCAATCGCTCCAGCCGGATTGTGCACAGTCATCGCACACCGCCCGCTAGACGCCTGAGCATCGCGTGTATGAGGCAGCTCTCTCTGTTGGCGTGTTTGCCCCCGTTGATTGAGCCGATTGCCCTAGGCCCATGACACTCCGCTTGCTCGTTGCGGGGCTTCTCCGATAAAGCACGGCGAAAGCGATATGATACGTCGGGTACTCGCTAACCCAAACTGCGACTTGGCTAGCAAGTCATGCTCACATCAAGGAACGGACTATGAAGCGCCAGATCCGGCCATTCATCGTGGAGCTGAAACAGAGGCGCGGTAAGCAGAAGCCAAGCCATTCGATCTGGGGCGATCTCGACCTGTCCAAGATTGCCACGGAGATGACGCAGCCGGGCTATGCTGCTCCGCTCCCAAATTCCCAGGTCATTGACTTCAGTATAAGACCCCTTGATGCTGAAGAAGGGGATAAACCACAAGCGAAGTATATGATGGCCGATTTTCAGGACGCTCAGACTGTTCAGACAGTAGCGCCAGCCAAAGTGGAAGTGCCTGAATCGAAGAAGAAAGTTCCGCGAGCAAAGAAAGCGAAGGCAGAACTCGTCAAGCCGGTCCGCAAGAACGGAGCGAAACCTGCGCCCCAGGCCGCGGAAGCTCCGGTGGCAGCGAAGACCGCCCGCAAGACATATTCCGAGAATGAACGCGCGCAGAAACTTGCCCAGATCGAGAAATCGATCGCTGGCGGCGCGACCAGCAAGATTGCGGTCGGCCAGGCCGGCATATCGGAGCAGACCTACTATTATTGGAAGAGGGCTGCCGCACCTTCTTCAGACAGCGGCGATCTTCGCGATCTTGTCGCACTCGAAGAAGAAAACAAGCGCCTCAAGAACCTGCTAGCCGACCGTCTGCGCAAGGAAAATGCCGAGCTCAAGAAGAAGCTGGGCCTGGCCTAAGGCATACTGAAGCATCGACGGAAATTCCGCCGACGCTCAAGGCGGTAGCGGCGGCATATCGCCTTCGCCGACCCGCCACACCCAGGAGCCGATCTCGGGACGCGCGGCGATCATTTCGTTTAGCGACGCTTCGTAGTTCTCGTCCGCTCCGGCCGGAACGACAAAGAGCGCAATCGGTTCTTGCCTGTTCTGGAGCAAAGCGTTGGCGATCGGCTGGTCGGTTTGCAGGTCGTAGCGCAATCCCTTCACACTCTTCTCGCGAAGGCGGGCGAGGCTCTCGACGAGCCTTTTCTCCGGCACCGTCTCATAAGGAATCCAGTTCTCGGACACCACCATCAACGCGACCTCCTCGACAATGGCGAGGCCGGCCGGGTTCAGTCCGAAGGTCGCGATCGCTATCAGATGTGAGCTGGAATCTGATCCCCACAGCGATAATTCTTTCTCGAACCGTGCCTGCAAGCGGCGATGCAATGCATCGTCGATCATGAAGGGAAAACCGGGCAAATGCCTGATGACGAGTTTCTGACCGGAGCGGGCAGGGACCATCTCCTTCATCTCGCCGACAAGGACGAGTAACTTTCGTGGACCTGATTTCGGCGGGAGCGCCGTGCCGAGAACCGCGTTGCGACGATTTTCGATCGCTTGCTTGTTTTCGGCGCGAAATGGCTCGGGCACGAACAGGATATCGGCGAGCGATCCGCCCCTCACCGTCATTTGCCCGGCAGCCTCGAGCAGATGCCAGCGGACATTCCACCAATGTCGTTTCCCGGCCCACCTCGATGTCCAGACCGTCAGTTCGGCCTCGTGCCAGAGATAGTGAAGGAGACCACGCAGCGACATCCTCCTGGGGTCTGCGGTTACGCTGGCGGAGTTTGGGCCGGCAGGCACCGATGCCGCGCGGCTCCCCGTCTTCGACAGGCTGAAGTCCAGCTTGAGGGCCGCCATGCCGCTTTGCGGATCGAGCTGTATCGCGTTGCCCATCAAGGCGCCCAGGCCGGACAGTTCGTAAGGCGCTTCATATGATTCACAGGATGGATCATGCCCGCCGCCGCTCAGCGGCATGCGCTTGATCAGGTGAAGGTCGCCGATGCGGGCGATGTACATCGGACAGCCTAGCTCGCGGCACAGGCATAGCGGACGCTCGGTGCGGGCATAAGCGCTCGCCAGCGCCGCCTGCAGGTCAGGCGCTGCCTCCTCGAAGACCGCACTGCCAATTCTGAACCGTCGCATCACCTCCACAGCTCCAGGTCGCCGCCGCATCCCTGTGCGCGCATTCAAGTCATGGCTTTGCACAGAGCGCAACCCCTTTTGGTGCATCGGCGCCAGAGGCAGAGGGGAGCCGGGAGGAGTGTGGCCCGGCTGGCGCGGAGAGAGTGCCGGCGCGGGCGCCACCCCCTCTCGCGAAGGACATTTCGATGAACATTGTTTCGACCACCTCGACCGTCGCACGTACGGCCGCTTCCCTCGCCGCGCCGACGCACGCCTCCATCAACAACGCCCAGGCAATCTATCAATCGGCAACGCTGCTTTTGCCTTTCCTCGAACAGGGCAATCCTGTCACCACCGCCGCACTGCGCACCGCCATGACGACAAGTTTTGGCGGCAGCGATGCGCAAGGGTTGTGGGTCTGGAAGGACGCCTATGAAGCGCTCGAAGTTGCCCAGGTGCTGTTTTTGCGCCGGTTCGGCCCTGCGATCCTGTCGCGGTCGACCACGCCGCGGGCAACGCTGGCGATGATTAAGCGCATTGCCGAACTACTTCCCACCCATACGCGACGGTCCGACGAGAGCCAGGCCCTGCAGCAGCTCTCCACACCCTTGCCGCTGGCCTTCGTCACGGCGCACGCCGCGGCGATCGCATCTTGCGACCTCGTTCTCGAACCCTCGGCCGGCACGGGCCTGCTCGCCGTTCATGCCGAAATGGCGCGCGCCTCGATCGCCCTCAATGAGCTTGCCGCGACGCGGGCCGATCTCCTCGGCCTGCTGTTCCCAAGGGTCCCCGTCTCGCGGCACGACGCCGCCCATATCGACGATCATCTCGACACGGCCATTGAGCCGTCCGTCGTCTTAATGAATCCGCCGTTCAGCGTCGGCGCCTATGTCGACGGCCACGTCACTGACGCGGCATGGCGGCATCTTTCCTCCGCATTCGCACGCCTGCGCTCGGGCGGGCGCCTGGTCGCCATCACCGGCACCGGCCTGTCTCCGGAAAATCCCAAGTGGCGGCCCGCCTTCGAACGCCTGCAGCAGCAGGGCACCATTGTCTTCACCGCGGCGATCGACGGCCGTGTCTACGCCCGCCATGGCACCACCACTGAGACCCGCTTGACCATCATCGACAAAGTTCCTGCTACCGACCCAAACAGCTTCTCCGGCTCGCCGGGCAAGGCCATGGATGTCGAGACGTTGCTCTCCTGGATCTCCGCCCTGCCGCCCCGAGCCCCGGGCGGCTTTCCGGACTCGATCGGTGCATTGTCCAGCGGCATCCTGCGCAATGCCGCCATGCACATGGGTGCCCGATCGGGGGCGAGAGCCGCACCCCTCGGTGTCTCAACGGCTGCTCCGAAGACCATCCGATCGGTCCGTCCGATTGTGCAGGCGAGGCCCGCTCGCCGGGTCATGGCAAGCAGCGCGCCTGCCGTCCCGCTCGCCTATGAGCTGCGCGACTGGATCCCGGAGGAGGGCGGCCGCCTCACCGACACGATCTACGAACCGTACGCGCTCCAGTCGATCGACATTCCCCGCGCCAAGCCGCATCCGACGCCGCTCGTGCAGTCGGCCGCAATGGCCGCCGTCGCGCCACCAAAACCTTCCTATCGGCCGCTATTACCTGATGCGATCATCGACGAAGGCCTGCTGTCGGACGCCCAGCTAGAAAGCGTCGTCTATGCGGGCGAGGCCCATTGCGGCCATCTCACCGGCGCCTGGACGGTTGACGAGACCTGCGATGTCGTCTCGGCCGCGCCAGAAGGTGCCGAGAACGCTGTCCGTTTCCGCCGTGGATGGTTTTTGGGCGACGGGACCGGCTGCGGCAAGGGACGGCAAGTCGCCGGCATCATCCTCGACAACTGGCTGCAGGGCCGCCGCCGTGCGATCTGGATTTCCAAGTCGGACAAGCTACTGGAAGATGCCCAGCGCGATTGGGCAGCACTTGGCCAGGAAAAACTTCTCGTCCAGCCGCTCTCACGTTATCGGCAGGGCACACCGATCCGCCTTGCCGAGGGCATCCTGTTCACGACCTACGCAACGCTGCGCTCACAGGAACGGGAGGGCAAGAAATCCCGGATCGCCCAAATCCTCGATTGGATCGGACAAGACACGGGAAGGGCCGAAAGCCCGACGGGGATTAAAGAAAGCCAGACGGGGGCCGGAGAAAACCTGTCGGGGGCCAAAAAATCTTTCGATGGCGTCATCGTCTTCGACGAGGCCCACGCGATGGCCAACGCCGCTGGCGGCAAAAGCGAGCGTGGCGACGTCGCGCCCTCGCAGCAGGGCAAGGCGGGACTGCGGCTGCAGCACGCACTGCCTGACGCCCGCATCGTCTACGTTTCCGCGACCGGTGCGACCGCCGTCGAGAACCTCGCCTATGCGCAACGTCTCGGCATCTGGGGCAGCGAGGATTTTCCATTCGCCAACCGCGCCGAATTCGTCGCAGCGATCGAGGACGGCGGTGTCGCGGCGATGGAAGTGCTCGCCCGCGATCTCAAGGCGCTCGGCCTCTATACGGCGCGTTCGCTTTCCTATGACGGTGTCGAATACGACCTTCTCGAGCACGCGCTGACCGACGAACAGATCCGCATTTACAACGCCTATGCGGACGCCTTCCAGGTCATCCACAACAACCTGACCGCCGCACTCGAGGCGACCAACATCACCAGTGAGTCCGGCACGCTGAACCGTAACGCCAAGTCTGCGGCGCGCTCGGCCTTCGAGAGCACCAAGCAGCGCTTTTTCTCGCATTTGATTACCTCGATGATGACGCCGACGCTGATCGGCGCGATCGGACAGGATCTTGCCGATGGCCATTCGGCGGTCGTGCAGATCGTCTCGACCGGCGAAGCGCTGATGGAACGGCGACTTGCCGAAATTCCGACCGAGGAATGGTCGGACTTGCATGTCGATGTGACGCCGCGCGAGTACGTCGGCGGGTACTTGACGCATTCCTTCCCCACCCAGTTGTTCGAGGAATATTCGGACGCGGAGGGCAATGTCTATTCGCGGCCCGTTCACGACGAAGATGGCAACCCGGTTCAATGCCGGGAGGCTGTTCGCCGGCGCGACGAGATGATCGAAAAACTCGCATCGCTGCCGCCGGTCGGCAGCGCGCTTGACCAGATCATACAACATTTCGGGACCGACACGGTTGCCGAGGTGACCGGCCGCTCCCGGCGCATCGTGAAGAAGACCGGCCGCGACGGCATCGACCGGCTGGCCGTGGAAAACCGCCCTGGCTCGGCCAACCTAGCCGAAACCCAAAGTTTTATGGATGACGACAAGCGCGTACTGATCTTTTCCGACGCCGGCGGCACCGGCCGCTCCTATCACGCCGATCTCGGCGTCAAGAACCAGAGGCTGCGCAAACACTATCTGCTCGAGGCCGGCTGGCGCGCCGACAACGCCATCCAGGGTCTCGGACGGACCCACCGCACAAATCAGAAGCAACCGCCGTTGTTCCGGCCCATGGCCGCCAACGTGAAAGCCGGCAAGCGCTTCCTGTCGACCATCGCACGACGGCTCGACACGCTGGGCGCGATCACGCGTGGCCAGCGCCAGACCGGCGGGGCAGGGCTCTTCCGGGCCGAAGACAATCTGGAAAGCCCCTATGCACGGGCCGCACTTCGCCAATTCTATATGCTGCTGCACCAAGGCAAGATCGAGGGCTGCTCGCTCGCGACCTTCGAGACCGTGACCGGGCTGTCTTTGACGACCGACGAGGGCGGGTTGCGCGACGAGCTGCCGCCGATCACGACCTGGCTCAATCGCCTGCTGGCGCTGCGCATCGAGACCCAGAACCTGCTGTTCGAAGTGTTCGAGCAACTGATGACGGCGAAGGTCGAGGGCGCGATCGCCGCCGGAAACTATGACAAGGGACTGGAGACCATCACGGCCGAAAGCATCGTTGTCACCGATCGCCGCACGGTCTACACGCATCCGGTCTCGGGCGCGCAGTCGCATGTGCTGACCGTCGCGCGCAAGGACCGGATTCTGCCGCTCAGTCTCGTCGACGCGCTGGCCATCGTCCGGGCCGAGCCGCAATCGGTTCTGTTGGTGAACACGCGGTCGAACCGCGCGGCGATCCGGCTGCCGACGGCGAGCCTGATGCTCGACGACGGAACCGTCGAACACCGAGTGCGCCTGCTGCGGCCAACGGACGAGCTGCGCTTCGGTCTCGACGCGCTTGCCGAAACCCACTGGCAGCCCGCCGACCGAAAATTGTTCTGCGAGCTGTGGCAGGCAGAAGTCGCCGCCGTCCCGGAGTTCACCACCAGCACCTTTCACATCGTGACGGGTCTGCTGCTGCCGATTTGGCGTCGGCTGCCGGACCATGATTGTCAGGTCTACCGGATCCAGTCCGATGCCGGCGAACGCATCATCGGCCGCCACATCGCGCCGACGCTGGTCGCGACCATGTTGCGCAATCTTGGCGTCGACGATGTTCCGACCCTGGCTCCGGACGAGGCATGGACCGGCTTGATCCAGGGGCGGATCGGGTTGCAGCTTGCCGACGGCCTGATCCTGCGCCGCAGCCGCGTCATGAACGACCACCGTGTCGAATTGATCGGCTTCACCGACGCGATGGTCCCTCGGCTGAAGGCGCTGGGGCTGATCTCCGAGATCATCTCCTGGAAGCTCCGACTGTTCATCCCGACGACCGCGCAAGGGTCCGCCATCCTCGCCTCCCTCTTCGACCGCCATACGCTGGTCGGCGTCACCGACCGCACGTCGGCGGCTTGAGGGAGGCGATCATGACCGGCTCGGCCTCCGAACTGGCACGCCGCCTTGGCGAACATGCCGAGGCGGTGTGCCGCGAATATCTCTCCAACGGCCGTCGCTCCGGCAATTACTGGATGGTCGGCGATGTCCGCAACACGCGCGGCCGTTCCATGCATGTGCGGCTCAAGGCGGTTGGCGGCAAGGCAGCCGGAAAATGGGTCGACGAGTCGTCGGGGGAATATGGCGACCTGCTCGACGTCATCGAGCAGAGCTGTGGTCTGGTCGACTTCCGGGAGGTCGCGGATGAAGCACGTCGCTTCCTCTCCATGCCGCTGCCACCGCCCCAGCCCCAGCCTCTTGGCGCGCAGGGCCAGCCAGCCGCGAAACGCGGCTCCCCTGAGGCCGCGCGTCGATTGTTCGTCATGTCGCAGCCGATCGCCGGCACGCTGGCCGAACGCTATCTCGCCGGTCGCGACATTCTGCTCTCCTGGCATGAGCACGCGCTGCGCTTCCATCCCGGCTGCTACTACCGGGATCTCGTATCGGGCGAGACGCAGGCGCTTCCTGCCCTGATCGCGGCAGTCACGAGCCTTGATGGTCAGATTACAGGCCTGCAGCGCACTTGGCTCGATTCTTCTGGGGACGGCAAGGCGCAGCTCATCGACCCCCGCCGCTCGCTGGGTCACCTGCTTGGCAATGGTATCTGGCTAGGCCACGAGCCCGGTGCACCAGTCCCGGTCGTGGCCGCCGGCGAGGGCCTCGAGACGATGGCGTCGATCCGGACGGTGATGCCGGCGCTGCCGGTGGCCGCCGCCACCTCGGCCAATCACCTCGCCGGCCTGATCTTCCCGCCTGGCTGCCGTCGCCTCTACATCGCAGCCGATGCCGACGCCGCCGGCCGGCACGGCATCGATCGTCTCAGCCAGCGCGCAGCCGAGGCCGGGATTCTCGCCTTGGTATTGCGGCCGCAGCTCGGCGACTTCAACGACGATCTGCGTCATCTCGGCCCGGCCCATCTCGCGGCATCGCTCAGCGGTCAGCTCATCCCGGAGGATGCCCGTCGCTTCCTGCCGCCCGGATGAACAGGTCGGGCCGGCACACGGGCCCGGGCGCGACGTCGCCGGATAAGCCTCCAGACATGGCGGCGGTCCACCGGAGAGGCCGCGCCCGCGGCCTGCCTGAGAGGCGACCCCTGCCACCCCCCGGTCACGGCCGCAACGGCTTCGCCGTCCTGCGCTCGCGCTCCGGCCTTCGGTGCGGCCGCGCCCGGCGCGCGGCCGGGATGCGCTGTCAGGCCGCGATAGGCGCGGCCACAATCGACGGAGACACCGCCATGACCTACGACATTCCTCTCGACGACGCCTACGAGCCCTCCCACGCCTCCTCGCCGACCGACCGCGTCATCCTCGAACTGCAGATGTACGGCCATCGCCCGCATCAGGACGAACCTGACCCTCGGCCGCTTCCCGACGACGAGGTGATCCGGGCCGGCCTCGCCGGGATCGCAGAAACCTTCGCCGGCATGCTCGGGGGCACCAGGCTCGAACCCGATCTCGACGACCTGCTCTGGTCGTTCGCAAACGTCTTCCACCGTGCCGCCGAGCGTGTCGCCCGCAGCCTCGACCGCAACGAGGAGGCGCAGCGCTCGAGTCAGCAGGAGCAGGACGGCTCGGAGGTGAAGTCGGTCGAGCTGGAGCGGCTGACCGCGGAAGGCATCAGCTATATCGAGCGCCGCAACGTGCTCGAAATCATGCGCGAAGAGGCCGCCGACCTCTACGAGGCGCAGACCGGATCGGGATGGCGGCCGCGCACCGGCTCCAAGGTCAGCCACCAGGCGATGACCGCGTCGGTGATCGACTCCAGAGACTTCCTCGCCGCCCGCCGTCGCGCCGAAACCGAGGTGCTCGTTCCAGCCGGGACCAAGATCGCCTTCGCCGGCGGCCTCGACTGCAACGATCACGACCGGATCTGGGACGCGCTCGACAAGGCTCGCGAGAAGCATCCCGACATGGTCCTGCTCCACGGCGGCAGCCCGCGCGGCGCCGAACGCATCGCCGCCTGCTGGGCCGAGAACCGCAAGGTCACCCAGATCGCCTTCAAGCCGGACTGGACCCGGCACGCCAAGGCAGCCCCGTTCCGCCGCAACGACCAGCTTCTCTCCGTGGTGCCCTACGGCCTAATCGTCTTTCCCGGCTCCGGCATTACCGACAACCTTGCCGACAAGGCCCGTCGGCTCGGCATCCCCGTCTGGCGGTTCGCGGAGGGCGGCGCGTGAGCGCCGTTTTCTTGCAAATCAGGGAAATCTGGATAATATGGAGATCGATAAGGAGTCTAGCCATGCGCCAGTTCACGACGGGGGATCTCAACAAGCAGGTTGGCGACGTCACCGACGTTGCCAGCCGCGAACCCGTTATTCTTACCAAGCACCGGAAACCCCGGTTCGTGCTGATGAGTTACGAGCACTACGAACGGATGCGCATCGGCGGCGATCCCCGCCGCGCATACCATGTCGCCGAGATGCCGGAGGAACACACGGAACTCTTCGCCGCCGAGATCGACCGATTGGCGCGCGGGGAAGGATACGATGATGAGCGGTAGATTTCTGCCCGGTCAGGTGATCTCCTATCCTTATCTTTGGGCATGGCAATACGAGCGCGGCGAAACGGAAGGCCGCAAGAGCCGGCCGACCTGCGTGGTCATCGCTGTCCGCGGCGCAAGAGATGGCCTGACCCATCTCGCGCTCCTGGCTATAACCACCCAGCCACCGACCAGCGATCGGGTCGGTTTGGAAGTCTCCGCTATCGAGTGCCGCCGCGCCGGTCTGACCGATCTCAAACGCTGCTGGATAGTGGTTGACGAATACAACTACGATATTGCCGAACGCTCCTGGTACATCGAAGCCGACGGTAAGCCCCTCGGTCGTTTCAGCAAGGCATTCATGATGAAGATCGCAGGCGCCTTTATCGAAGCGCGCAGCGAGGGGCGCCGCGTCAGCCGTCTGGATTGACGTTCTCTTTTCGCGGCCATGCGCTCGATCCAGGACGGGAGCCTCTGGCTGGCCGACAAGACCACTAGCTCCAGCGCGAAGCGCCACTAGCCAGATGCGCGTAGCGCCTCCGGCAGCTGCAGGATCCGGGCGCGCCGGCCTGCGGCCGGCCGGGCTCTCGTCGCGGCGTCCCGCCGCTTCCCGAGCCGGCTTTGCCGTCTCGGCCTTCGGGTCACGATCCCTCGCGCAGGGCCAGGGGAGAGGGCGGCCGGCGCGGGGCGGGGGACGCGGGGGACGCGGGAGAGAAGGGAAAGTCACCATGTCGATGCTATTCATAGGTGGATCACGCGAGATATTCGAGCTGCCGGAACCTGCCATCGCTCGCATCGGCGCAATCGTTGCTGCCGAGCACGGCGTGCTGGTTGGCGACGCGTCGGGAGCCGATGCCGAGGCGCAGGGCCTGCTCGCGGGCTACAAGTACGAGCATGTCGGGGTCTTCCATGCCGGCAAGGAACCCCGCAACAATCTGGGCGACTGGGCCGCCTACCATGTCCCGTCACCTGGAGGCACTCATGGATCTTGGTACGACGCCGCCAAGGACCGGGAGATGGCGCGGCGCGCCGACTTTGGCATGATGGTCTGGGACGGCGCATCACCCGGTACGGCCGTCAACGTGCTTCGGCTCGCCATCGCAAACAAGCCGTGCGTCATTTACGATCTGGCCAGGGGCCGGATGGCAACGACGTACAATGTGAAGGACTGGTGCGCCATGCTCCGCCATGCCGGTTCGGACATTCGCCGCCAAGCCGAAGCCCGCATGATGCCGGAGGAGCGTCTAACGTTGCCAGGATGATGGCTGCCGACAGCCCGGCGGGTTCAATCCGATATGTTGATCCGGCTCCGCGCACACCTAATCCACTGTATGTGCGGACGGAGCCGGCCCCTTTCGAAACCGGTCCACGCGCAGAGCCGCGGGCCGTTGTGCGGATGATCATCTTGACGCTTCTCGCCTCTGAAGCGGGTGCAAGCGTGCCGAACAACATCCTGGTTTGCCGGGTCATCCAACCTGACTGCGCGGCATCGTCCCCGAGGAGCGTGAAGGCCGCTGCCAGCCGGCTCCGATCTCGAAACCACTCTGCCACGAGACCGAACATGCAAGGCGGCCACGCGCCGGGCTGCTGTTCGATGTGTTGGCGGTGCCGACGACATGACCCGAGAGGCTGCAGCATGTTCCTGCGATCCGGCAGCGTTGCGTCGGCCAAGCAATGGCGGCCTGAGTTCTTCTCCTTCGGTCGCATCCGGGGCCATTCCCGTTTCATGTCGCCTTTGTAGACGACCGCCTGCTTTGTGCGGTCAACCCCCGTTGGGGGTACACTCGGCGAATATTCAGGAAAATTCGATTTCTGTTTTTGTCTGCGGGCAGGCGAAGGGCCTGCCCGCTATTTTTCGGCAAATAGAATTTTCCAGAATTTTCGCCGAGATGACCGCAGCAGGACGGCCCTCTCCTTTGGCGCCATCGGGAATGGTCCCGATGCAACCGAAGGAGAACTACCATGGCCACCACGATCGCAAACCTCACCACCAAGTCCGACGGCTCGATGGAAGGCGTCTTTGCCACGCTCCGGGTCAATGCCCCGATCACGCTGATCCCGAACACCAACAAGTCGCGCGAGGACGCCCCCGACTACCGGATCGTCAACAAGCGCACGGGCTTCGAGATCGGAGCCGGCTGGCACCGCATCTCCCAGCGTTCGGGAGAGGAGTACCTCTCGGTCAAGCTGGAAGCCCCCGAGATCGGCGTCATCTTCGGCAATCTCGCTCCCGCCCCGGGTGGCGAGGAAAACAAGAAGGTCATCCTCTGGAACAACCCCCAGTGAGGCATCGGTGGCCGGCCCCGCCAGGGGCCGGCACCCCACCGGCAAAAGGAGGTTGCAATGAGCCGCTACACCATCACTGTCACTGGCACCGTCCCCGGACAGGTCCGCTCGGATCCCGACGCTGTCATCGGCTACGACCCACCGCTTCGGACCTACTTCCTGCAAGCGTTCCCGCACGAAGAAACCGACGAGCCCGGTCTTTGGCTCGGCACCCACGATCGCGCGTTCGAAACGCTTGAGGATCTTCACCGCGCAGCCGTCGCACACGGCTACGGCTTCATGCCGCTGTCGCCCAAACTGGCCGCAAAGCTGGTCGACGACAAAGCTGCAGCCAGCGGGCGTCCGGTGCGAGACACAATCTTCGGCCAGGTGCTGAAACACCTCAACCAACCCAAGTAGGCAACACGTCTTAGGGCCCGCGACGGAGTGTTCCGTCGCGGGCCCTTTTTTTGCGCGTCGCAAAAGAGCCACGAACATCACCCGCCTACAGCATGCGATAGCGACTCCAAACTGTCGATTATTCCTTCGGCAGTTTGTGCTTATGAATGCGGATATAGTCCTGGACAGCCTTTCGCAGCAGTTCGGTCATGCTGTGCCCGTTGCTGATCGCCAGCAACTTGAACTGCCGCTGCTCCGCAGCCGTCAGGTAGTAACCGCAGCGGATCATCTCCTCCTCGCGAATCTTCTTCCCGGCGATGGGGTCCTTTTTCTGACCCTGCCGCAGCAGCTTGCGAAAGTCAGGCGTTGCACCCGATGCCGGCTCGGGCGTCTTCGACGTGGCCGATCCGGCATTTGGCTCCAGCTTCTGCCCCTCGATTTTCGCTGATGAAATGAACATGCTCGGCAGCGCCGGCGGCTGCGTGGAAATCGCCTTCATCATGCGGGCTTTCTTGTCGTCACCGGGTTTCGGTGCGGTTCTTTCACTCATGCCGCGTTCCTCGTGGCTTCGATGAAGGTTTGCAGAAGATCGTCGAAGAGCCCTTCGCTCTCGGCAACCGCCTTCGCGTCAGGCACCTCGGAGCTGTAAAGGGTCTGCCCGGTCTGAAGGTCGCGGTAGGCAACGCGATTGTGCAAGACGTGTTCTGCAATAGGCGTGCCGTTGGCCTGGATGATGGCGCGCAGTTCGGTCAGGGCTCGCGCCCTGCCATCGATGATGGTCTGCTTGGTCAGCACGAATATCGCAGGCAGCGGTCTACCCCGGCTCTCGACCGCCAGCGGGATATAGTGGTCGGTGATCTGGATGGCGGCGGTCACATCGTCCAGCGCAAAATAGACTGGCACGACGACAATGTCGGCGGCGAAGAGCCCGGCCATGAGGTTGTCATTTGTGGTGCCTTCCGTATCGATCAGGACGACTGAGCGCTCACCGTTGTGGATGGCTGCGGCGTCGAGGATTTCCTGCGGGGTCATCGCGCTCACCATCTGGAGCCTGTCAGGACGATTGCCAGCTTCGCCCAGCATCTGGAACCAGCGGTTCATGTTCTGCCGCCGGTCGCCGTCGATAAGAGTGACCGAATAACCCCGATGCAGCGCGACGGATGCGAGGGTGCGCAGCATCGTCGATTTGCCAGTGCCGCCCTTTGGGATCGCAGCGGAGATGATCATGGGGCCTCCTTCCGGCGTTATCTCCTTGTTTCCATGTTAACATGGAAACAAGTCATCATGAATGCATAGAATAATGTCACGGCCGAAACATGGTGACATAGTCGACGGGGAAGCCTGGTTTGGCAACCCAGGCGCGCATAGATAAGGGTTCGCTAAAGGGGCAGTTTTTGCGCAGTTGCTATCTTCAGGAAAAAAGGGGTCCAGTGGCCCGTCGACCTCGCATTTTCCGACTAAGCTTTTCGGGCTGCGCATCAGAGGGCTGATGTTTCCATGTTAATATGGAAACAAGTCGCCAACGCATCATAGACACATCGCATCAAATCACGCTGGGAACATTTCGCCCGCGCCGCTGCCGCTGACAACTAGGCTGGTGAGAAGACGCGCCCAGAATTTCCTTTCCTCCTCACTTCTTATTGGCAGGATAGCCTATTTTGTGATACACAGAAATAGGCGGCGCGGCCCTGGCGGGCCTTAGCGCCCGCAAGCGGGCTTGAGAAGATGGATGCAGACGCCCAGAAGGCACCGGTCAAGAGCGCGTCACGACGCTATAGCGAGGTGACGCACATCCGGTTTTCGGCTGACGAGCTGGCCAGTCTCAAAGCCGTTGCGGAGCGGGACGGCGTGACCGTCAGCGAGGTCGTGCGGCGTCTTGTGCGGGCAGAGACCGGGCATCTGCCTATCGCATCAGAGGCGTTGCGGCCGGCAATCGAGGACATGACCGACCAGCTGCGTCGCGTCGGCATCAATTTCAATCAGGCCGTGCGCGCGATGAACGACGGCCGAGTTGCCCATGATGAGGACCTTGAGCAGGCGCTGATTGCCGTGGGCGACCTGGTGCGGCAGTTTCGCGATGAACTGAAAACGATGACCGTCGGCTCTCGCAAGGCGAGGGAGGCCAGGCCATGAGCGGTCGTCTTGCTGGCTACGCGGCCGATATCGAACGCTATCTGCGGGGCGAGTCCGGCGTGAAGCGCGAGGACCTGGACGACGACAAGTCACTGACGGGCGGCCGACGCGAGGCCAGCGAATTCCAGGCGATGAAGAGTCATGAGCTGACCGGTGGCGGCGGACGCCTCGGGCAAGGACAAGCCGGCTCGACCGTAGGTGGCGGCAGGAGCGCTCCTCATTCTTCGCCGGGAGGATTGGGGGCGGCAGGGACTTCCATGTCCAGCAGGGCACCGAAGTCCACTGCTGCTGCGAGCTCGCCCAAGGCCGCAAGCGCGCCCATCATGGTCTATGGCGCCACGCTCGCCGGTTTCCGGCCGGAAGAGGAGGAGGAAGACTGGAAGCGGCGCGGCGGCGGCGGCCGTGGTACCGATCGCCCGAGCGGTACAGGACGAGCGGCGCGGGCGGGCTCTCAGGCGCGCGCTGTGGCGGCACGGGCAGGCTATGCGGCGGGTGCGCAGCCTGCTGTGTTTAAAGTCATGCCAAATCCGCCATCGACCAAGGAAGCCGCCGCTCGGCTGCTCAATTACATCGGGAAGCGCGAGGACGAAAAAGGCGAGAAACATGACATTGAGATTTTTGACGAGGATGGGCAGGTCCTTGCGACAGGCGGCGCACGAAAAGCGTTTCTGGAGACGTTTTGCGAGACGTTCGAACCGCCCCTGGAAAACACCAATTTTCTGGAGGTTCGTTTCGAGCTCGCCGGCGAGGTCACCGGTGCCGCCTTGAACGAGGCGTTGAACAAGGCCTTCGGTGCAAAACCGTTCATCTATGCGCAGGACGGACAAACGGTGCAGGTTTACGCACACACCGATGAGCGGGCTGGACCGCTTGCGAGAGTCCTGGCCGGAGGTCGGGAAAATTCGCGCAGCAAGGCGCTCGACAAGATCGAGGCGCGCTTGTCTGAAGCTATGGGCGCGGCGGGGGTGGTCGCCAGGGCAGAGGTAACGGCGGCTGTGATCCGTGAACCCAAAGCAAAATATTTCCTGCAGAAGTTCATCCGCATCCACGGCCAAGTTCGCCACGCAAATGGCGAGCCCGTGCCCGGGGTGAAGAATTCCACCAAGGCGGCGGCTTCGGTCTATGAACAATGGCGCCCGCAGTTTTCGGGGCGTGAGCGCCGCAATGCCTATCACCTGCTTTTTTCGGCAAGAGCCGGCACTGATGCCAACGCTGTCATGGCCGCGGCGCGCGCCGTGCTCGAGGAACGCGCGCCGGGATACAAGTTCGTCCTGGCGCATCACAAGGACACCAAGCACGTCCATATCCACGCGATGGTGCAGGCACGGTCAGCCGACGGCGAACGCCTGAAATTCTACAAGCCGGATCTCGCAGCCTGGCGCGAGACCTTTGCGGAAAAAGCACGCGAGAACGGCATTGCGATGGTGGCGACGCGGCGCATGGATCATGCGATGACGCGGCCGTTCACGAAGGAGCATGCCGGGGCCTACAGCCGCGCCCAGAGCGATCCGCGCTATCAGGTCAGCGCCAGGACGATCGAGCGAGTGGAGGCCAAGCGGCAACGGCGTTTGGATGGACAGTTCCTTGTCGTAAACGGCGATGCAATCGCTGCCGTATGGCAAAAGACTGTGACGACGATGCGGACCGCGGGCATAGTCGGACAGGCTCTCACGGCAGCGGAATCGATCGGCAACAATTTTCTGCGGTTCCGTGGCGATCGGACAGGGGAGGGGCAGCCAGCTCCTGCGAATCGTGGAGCTGATCAATCGGGGCAGAAGTCTTTCTTGTCCCATCCCGGTATGAGAGAATTGAATGCACTGATAGGAGATTTGAACATGGCGCAAACCCCCTTGGAAATGCGGCGTCAGATGGCCCGCGTCAATCAGGCTCTCGACAACATGCGCGAGACGCTGCCGCCGGCACATCAAGGACAGTTCGAACAGTATCGTGAAGAGGTGAACGACAAGATGCACGACCGTCTGGCGCGGCTGCAATTCGAGCGGCAGCAGCAGCGTCGTGGTGGTGGCGGTGAGGAGCCAATCCCCGAGCGCGAAGCGCGAGGGCGAGACCTCCCAACTCGGGACGATCCCCGCCAGCCGGAGGAGCCGCGCACCGGCACCGAGCAGGAGAAGGTGAGAGCCAAGCAGAAGGACGTCAACAAACAGAAGGCACGGCAGTCGGAAGAGCAGGACCGTAAGACCCAGCGCTCGAATGATAACGATTACGAGCGCTGAGCAAATTTACGTGCCGGCCCTCTGAAGCGCGGAAGAGTGCAGGGAACCAAAATGTCGCCGAGGCTCGTTCGTGCGTCGGAGGTTCAGGATCAAGAGCCACGCATGTCATTGCGGGGCATGATATTGAAATGTGCTACCTGCCGCATCGCGGGTGGTCAGATGCTGGTCCCCTTTCCGGCGAGCCGAAGCATTTGTCTCTCAAGGTCAACCGTTGGGAAATCCAGCACCTGTGCTTTGTCGGACAGTTGCTATTGGGATTTGGCCGCCGCAGCCGCTGCGAGCATCGCCTGTCCCACTTCAACAGCGCCTTGAGCAGTTAGCGTCTCCCCGGCGTTCTGAATGTCGCGCAGCTCTTTATTCTGACTGAGTTTGCATTTTCCAACCAGGCTGGTGATCTCGATCTCCAAGGCCACGATCGCTTTGGCCATCGTGTCAATGAAATCCTTCGGCGCGTCGCCCATCTTCCACGGGTCCGGCTGGTTGGCCTCGTGCATGTGAGTGAGCTTCGCGACGTTGCGGCGCACATAGCGCTCATCATCCCGGACAGTGATGCGACCATGGGCGTGGGCGACGAGATAGTTCCAGGTCGGCACCTGCTTATGGAATTCGTGTTTGCTTGGATACCAGTTCGGCGAGATGTAGGCGTCGGCCGCTCGGAAGACGACGAGGACCTCATCGCCATTGGCAACTTCCTCCCAGACAGGGTTTTTACGGGCGACATGGCAATTGAGGATGCCCTTGTCGCCCTTTGAGCGGTCGAGCTCGAAAGGGATATGGTTGGCGTCGAGGGAGCCATTGCTGTGGGTGATCAGGATACCAAACGGGTGTTTTTCGATAAGATCGAAGAGGGCGTTCTGATCGGGTACGGCGAAATGTGGAGGAACGTACAAAGGTGGATCTCCTATCGTGAAGCAGTTGTCAGTGGTCAGCGAGGTCTTGGCGAAACAGCCAGGGGCGACGTCGCTGCTTGTGAAGAGGGCGCCGTAACCCGCTGTCCACCGCGCTCAAGCACCGCCATCGAGAAGTGGGCGGGCACGTCAGATGCCGCGGCATACGAGTGGGGTTGATCTGTAACGAGGCGCGCACTCTCGCCTGCATTTAGAAGGATCTCTTGGCTGCCCACAGTGACCTTGAGCGAGCCTTGGGTAACCGAGACGAGTTCGCGCGTATCGGGACTGTGCGCATCGGCGGCAAACGCATCACCCGGCATAAGGACCCAGCTCCAGAGTTCGAACATCGTGCGTCCCGAGGTCGATGTGTGAAGCTGTGCCCGGCTGCCTTTGGCGCTCGTCCAAAGCGTCCTGGAAGTACTCCGTTCGATCGGGTGGTCGGGTGCTGTGGAAGGTTCGTCGTTCAGCAGATCGGCAACCGATAGCGAGAACGCCGCCGCCAGGCGGCAAAGGATGCCGATACTCGGGTTTGCCTTACCCTGCTCAAGCGCGACAACCGTCCCTTTCGACAGGCCAGTCAGTTTGGCCAGTCGATCAAGGGTCAGGTTTTGGTCGCGTCTCAGATCCTGGATCCGGATCGCAATCGCTTGGCCCAGCTCCTGCTCGGTCTCTAAAGGTGTGGGGGTGTCGGTCATTATATTGACTTGGCCTCGCGCTTCGCTTACGGTCAATATAATGACCGGCGTGAAATTGCAACCGCGCTTTAAATTGAGGAATTGGCCAGTGCGCTTTGAAACGAAGGCAATCCATAGCGGTCGAGCTGTCGATCCGTCCACGGGCGCGGTTTCATTACCGCTTCATACCAGCACGACGTTCGAGCGAGGCGCCGACGGCTCGTTTCCGTTTGGGTTCGAGTACACGCGTGATGCGAATCCAACACGCAATGCATTCGAGTCGGCGATGGCCGCGCTCGAGGGCGGACACGAAGGAATAGCCTTTGCGTCGGGTATGGCTGCAATCGCTTCGGTCTTTGAGAGCCATCCCTCGACGGGACGGATCGTCCTTCCTGATGATATGTATTTTGGCATCCGCTCGCTGATGGACGAAACGGATATCGGCTCTCGCTTCGACTTCGCCGCGGTCGATATGCGGAATCTGGATGCGGTGCGCGATGCGGTCACCTCAAAGCGGACTGGCCTCGTGTGGGTCGAGACGCCGTCTAACCCGATGATCCGCGTTGTCGACATTTCGGCCATCTGCAAAATCGCGCACGATGCCGGCGCCATCGCGGCGGTGGATAATACGTGGGCAACGCCCGTGCTTCAGCACCCGCTTGAACTTGGGGCGGACGCGGTCATGCACTCGGCGACAAAGTACATTGGCGGCCACTCGGATTTGATGGCCGGTGTCGTCATTGTCCCAAACGCGTCACCCCTCGGTCGCCCATTGCGGATGGTCCAGAAACACAAGGGCAGCGTCGCAGCGCCCTTCGACTGTTGGCTGGCGTTGCGGGGCCTGCAGACATTGCCGGTCCGCATGCGCGCCCATTGCGAAGGCGCCCAGAAAGTGGCCGAGGCCCTGGCGTCTCATCCGCGCGTCGAAAAAGTGCTCTTTCCTGGTCTGCAAACTGACCCGGGACACGATCTTGCTACGCGGCAAATGAGCCATTACGGAGCGATGCTATCCTTTATCGTCGAGGGCGGAGCCGATGCTGCAATGGCCGTGGCTGCCCGCCTCAGCCTTGTTGTCCGTGCGACAAGCCTTGGAGGGACGCACTCTCTGATAGAGCATCGCGCATCCGTTGAAGGTGCGAAGTCCAAAGCGCCAGGCGGATTGCTGCGAATTTCTGTAGGGCTTGAACATCCTCAGGACATTATCGACGACCTGATGCAGGCCCTAGGCGCAACTGTGTAAGCGAGGCCAGATAGCCCTCGTCTGGCGAAGGATCTGTGATGGGCCATAACCTAGGCCATCTTTGGCGAACACGGGCAGCGACAGCAGAGAATAGGCGGCGAGCCGCGGGGAAGGCCGCTATGAAACGCGCGCAAAGAAGCGGTCGCGGAACTGCAGCTTCAGCTGGCTATGGCCCGGATGAGAACTCACATTCCCTTTCGCGCGGCTGGGAAGTTTTTTGAGAAGGACGGACTCCTGCGCTGATAGGCCGGGCGCACAAGCAGTTTATGGCGTTTGCCTGCGGCGTGCGAGATGCGCAAGGAGGGCAGCCAAACGCATCGCGTTCAGGATCCGCTTCGCAGGGACACCGCCCTTGCGCGCCATCTCGACACCCCAATGCATGTGGTCGAGCTCGCGGATCGAATGAGCGTCCGGATTAATGCTGAAGATGCAACCTTGATCGAGTGCCTGTTGATGCCAGCGCCAGTCGAGGTCGAGTCGCCACGGATGTGCGTTGATTTCGACAGCGACGCCGTGTTTCGCACACGCTTTGAGGACTTTGTCGACGTCGAGATCATAACCGGGCCGGCGCAACAGCTGGCGACCGGTCATGTGCCCGATGATTGTCGTCCGAGGATTTCCGATCGCCTCAATGATACGCTCCGTCTGTTCCTTCTTTGGCAACTTGAAGCGGCTGTGCACGCTCGCGACGACGAAATCGAACGTCTCCAAGATATCGTCCGGGTAATCGAGCGAACCATCCGCCAGGATGTCCGCCTCGATGCCCTTCAGTATGCGAAATTTTCCATTGTATGCCTTGTTCAGCCGGTCAGCTTCGCGGTGCTGTTCAGCAATCTCCTGCACCGAAAGGCCGCCGGCGTAATGAGCGGACTGCGAATGATCGGCGACACCATAGTATTCGAATCCGCGCTTGTGCGTGGCTTCAGCCATTGCCTCAAGCGTTTCGGTTCCATCGGATGCGGTCGTGTGGGAATGCAGGATGCCATGCAGATCTTCATCCCGAACGAGAACGGGTAGCTTCCGCTTTGCGGCTCGCTCGATCTCGTCCCTGCCTTCGCGCAATTCAGGCTCGATAAACTGCAAGCCTAGCGCTTGGTAGATTTCTTCTTCTGTCGCTGACGCGATCAGCTTTCTCCCGCGATGAAGCCCGTCGGCGTCTAGGGTGAATCCCTTTTCGGCCGCGAACGTCTTCAGTTGCTCGAGGTGGTCTGCCGAACCGGTTGCTTCGAGCAGGCTCGCCCCAAAGTGCTTCCTGTCAGTGACAACAAGCCTGAGGGTCGTATCCTCGGATCCAGTCGACTTTCTGCCCTGCGCTACCAGGGCGAAGTCGGAAACGAGCTCGCAACCGCGCCGAAAGTCACCTGCAATCTCGACGCGCGAAAACTCTGGATGCTCTTGCTTCACCGATATGACCGCATGTTCGAGAAGCGCGGCGGCCTTGTGCAGGTGAAGTTGTGTTTCGCCGCTTCGCACGATGGCCAAGTTCTGCAGGAGTTTTGCCTGAAGCGCGGCGCCGAGGCCTTTCACTGGGCGTATGCGGTCTTCTCTTGCTGCGGCCTCGAGCTCCGCCAGCGAGTTCACGCCGAGCGCCTGATGAAGCTTGAGTATCTTATCGGGACGAAGCCCGGGTATGGCAAACAGCTCCATCACGCCCGCTGGAACATCCTCGCGCAGCTTCTCAAGGCTTGGGTGCGTGCCGGTTTGGTAAAGCTTGGTCACGATGTCTGCGATCGCATCACCGATCCCCGGGATCTTGGTGAGGGCGCCGGCGGCGATGATCCGACCAAGCGGCTGCGACAGCGCCGTCAGACTGTCTGCCGCGCGCAAGTATGCCTTTGTGCGATAGGGATTGTCGCCGCGCATGGACGCCCGTTGCGCATATTCCCTCAAAAGATTGGCGACGGTCATCGGATCGATTTTTGCCATGGCTTCAGCCAAACGAGGTTGATCTCCGCAGGTTCCAATCAGGCAAGGCCATGAGTGCCGCGTTGCCCTTTGAATGCTGGCTTTGCTGCCTCTTCCCGCGCCAGACGCTACAGATGGGGCAAGGATTGGTCGGCGCGACCCCATCCCGCCAGAGCTTTGGAGGCTGCGCGTTTCTTTAATTCGGGAGCATCGCCCACGTGGAAATGAGAGGGCGCATCTATTGTCTTCATCTCCGCCCACGTGATCGGTGCCGCGACAGGAGCGCCCGGACGTGATCTTGCGCTGTAGGGCATGATCGCGGTCGCCCCGCGCTGATTGCGTAGATAGTCCACAAAGATGCGACCCTTGCGGCGCGCCTTTGACAACACGGCCGTGAAATGGGCCGGATCGGTCTGGGCGACCGCCTGCGCCACGCGAGACGCGAAGTCCTTCACCTCTGGCCACTCGGCGCCAGGGGTGAGGGGCGCGATGACGTGCACTCCTTTGCCTCCCGTCAGCATCGGGAAAGTCGTGAGCCCGAGCGATTTAAGGATGGCGCGGAACCGAAAGGCAGCGGCGCGGACGGCCTCAAAATCGAGGCCTTCATCGGGGTCGAGGTCGAACACGAGGCGGTCGGCCTTTTCGACATCCTCGATCCGAGACCCCCATCCATGCAGCTCAATCGTTCCCATCTGGACGCAAGTCATCAGTCCGTCCGCATCGTCGACATAGAGATATGGTTCCTCGTGCCCGTCCTTCTCCGTGATGCCGACGTGGTGGACTTTGTCGCCAAAGCTGCCGGCGTCGTGTTTTTGGAAGAAGCACTTCTTCGCGCGGCCCTGTGGGCATCGAACCAGACTGATCGGCCGGCTGCCAACCCAAGGAAGCATAATCGCCGCGACCGCTGCGTAATGATCGGCGAGCTGTCCCTTGGTGATGTTGGACTCCGGATAGATGACGCGGTCCCGGTTGCTTATCGCGATGGCGGTCGTCGCAGACGCCGCGATGTCGCTCGCATGACGTTCCGTCTCGAGCACGACCGCCTCCGGCTTCTTGTCTTCGCGAAGACCAAGATAGCTCGGATGTCGTAACGTCCCTTCATTTGTCATTTCGGTGAAGGCAATCTCAGCGACCAGTTTCGGACGGAGCCAGTGTGCGCCGCGCACTTCGGCGCGTGGTGCGTCGACGGTCGCGGCCTTCTGCTCAAGCGGCGCCATGATCTTCAAGAGACGAAGAAGTTCAGCTGTATCGAAGCCGGTGCCGACTTTCCCGGCGTAACGCAGCTTGCCGCCGTCATGAACGCCAAGGATCAAGGACCGGAACGCGCGGACCTTGTCGGACGGCGTCCAGCCGACAATCAGAAATTCCTGCCGCCTGATGCATTTGATCTTCAGCCAGCTTGCGCCGCGGGCCGCCACATAACTCGAATCCGCGAGCTTTGAAATGACGCCCTCAAGGCCGGCTGCGCAGAAGCGATCGAGCAACTCTTCTCCGCGACCGAGGATATGGTCGGAGTAACGAAGGACCGGATTTTTCGCGGGCAAGATCGCCTCAAGTTTCGCCTTGCGCTCAAGGAGAGGAAGCCTAGTCAGATCTTCGCCGTCGAGTTGCAGCAGATCGAACGCATAAAAGTCGATAGTCGCCGGGGCACCCTTCAATGCATTCTGAAGCGCCTGGAAATTAGATCTTCCTTCCGCATCGACAACCACGGCCTCGCCGTCAATCAGGGCGGAGCGCACCTTGAGCTTGCGAGCCTCGGAGAGGATCGAGGGAAAACGGCTAGACCAGTCCAGACCAGATCGTGTGTAGGCTCGCGCCTTGCCACCGCCGACGGCAACGAGAACACGATAGCCGTCGTATTTCATCTCATGGATCCAACGATCGCCGGCAGGGACCCTGTCCACGAGCGTTGCGAGCTGGAGCGGCCGGAAAGCGGGTGGCGCTAAAGTGACCTCGTCACGAGCGAGCGACTTCGCTGGACTAGCGCTCGACCCATTGATTGCCTTGCGCGACGTTGGCTTGACCACCCTGACCTAAACCATATCAGAGACGAATAGCGTTCCGCGTCCAACGCGCGACTACTTCTTTAGTTTCGTTGCCGGCCGTATTGAGCTTTTCGCGATCATTTGCCGACCCGCTTGATTAGCGCCTCGGCCTGAGGCCCTGCTTCCTGGGTCCGGCCCTTCCACCTTCGCAATCTGCGCACACAGCTCACTGGCAATAATTAAGAGCAGGAACGTGCCCTCAAATGCCGCCGCAGCGTATCCGCTTTCTGCCATCGGCCTTAAAAGCCCGGTTGGGCCTCCACCGAGGGAGCCGACTTTCTCCAACTTTTCGCCAGAGGCGGATTCTTTGCTAGTCGCGCATTTGAAGCCTATGCTGTCGCATCGGCCGCCAGATCCTTCGGACGCAGCCGACAGTAAGAGGTACGCGCTCTTGCCCGTCAGGGAGAGAGCCATGCCCCAATCCCTTCTTCGCAACCATGTATTGAAAACCCTCTCCTCGGAGGATTTCGCGCTATTGCAGCCATCAATGCATAACGTCGAACTGGACATCAAAGCCCAGCTTGAGGTCTCATATCAGCCGATCGAGCGTGTGTATTTTCCAGAGATGGGCATCGCGTCGGTGGTCGCCACGATGACCGGTGGGCGGCAAAGCGAGGTCGGCATCGTCGGCCACGACGGCATGACAGGGGTTGCCATTATCCTCGGCCAGGACAGGTCTCCCAATGAAACCTATATCCAGGTCGCAGGCAATGGCTGGATTCTCTCGGTTGAAAACCTTCGCTCTGCGATTGCGGCAAGCCAATCCCTTCGCGAGTCACTGCTTCGCTATGCCCATGCGTTCCTTGTCCAGTCCTCCCGGACGGCACTGGTCAACGGCCATTCGAAAATCGAGGAGCGGCTGGCCCGCTGGCTGCTGATGGTCCAAGACCGCGTCGAAGGAAATAGGATCTACCTGACGCATGAATTTCTGGCGACCATGCTTGGCGCTCGGCGTCCCGGCGTTACCATCGCACTCCAAATGCTTGAATATCGGGGCCTGGTTCACGCCAAGCGCGGCGAGATCACGATTGTCGACCGCGCCGGAATGATACAACTCACACATGGCGCTTACGGCGAGGAGGAGCAAAGTCACTTCGGCCTTGCCTCCGCCTGATTGTCCTGAATCAGACAAACCCTTGCAGGCTGCCGAATTCGTGCCGTAAATCGTGTTGGTCAGGATTTCAGGGAGGCATTCTCGATGACCAGCACTTTTCACACAGTCACGGTTGAAAAGGCGGCAGAAGCCTATGTCCGCTCCAGAGGCAAGGCCCAGTTCCTGTCCATCGCACAGGCGATCCGCGCCATCCGAACACTCATACCGGCTTGCAAGGCTACCGACCACGAGTTGGAGGAGTTGCTGGCAGCGGCATCCATCATTCACGGTGTGCCCGTAGCTTTCGATGCAAAAACAGCCGATGGCGTAGAACCACGGCTCCATTCGTAGGCCATACATGCCCGCGCTCGCGCTGGGGCCTACCTTGTCGGACGTTCGCCAAGCGATTGTCCGGCACTTGATCGGCAATGTCGGCAGGCCGTGCATTTCGATATCCGAGGTTAGCCACGCTGTAAGGGGAACATTTCCGCTTTGCGAACTCACGGATTGGGAACTTGGCGATCTCATTGCGCAAAGCGCGATCGACGCGGGATTTGCGATTGAACTTGACGGGGTGGACCCCTGAAACGCCTGTCGAGGTCCAGTATCGTCGACGGTTCGCGCCGTGTGATCTTCTCGATTGAGACATGGTACTGCCCGAAGCGCGCGGCAATGTCCTCCGCGGCCATGACGTGTGCGACAAGGTCACGGTAGACAATGACCTCTCCGCCGCATGGGAGTGCTAGCTGTGGAGCCTCAACAGGTTGTCCTCGGTTAAGGCGAGGCGACTGATGGGCGGTTTTGACTTTAGGCTGCCGTGGGGGCGATGCCAATTATATCTGTGCAGCCAGACCGGCAGTTCGGCGGCGCGGTGGTCGGATGTCGGATAGGCAATGGCGTAGGCCCACTCCCTGAGCGCGGTCTGGATGAAGCGCTCGGCCTTGCCGTTGGTCTTGGGCGTATAGGGCCTTGTCGTGACGTGCTTGAGGCCGAGATCGCGGCAGGCCTTGGCGAAGGCCTTCGACCTGTAGCAGGCGCCGTTGTCGGTCATGACGCGGGCGATCGAAACGCCGAGGCTGGCGTAGTAGGCAACCGCCGCCTTGAGGAAGGCGATGGCGCTTTCCTTTTTCTCGTCGGCCAGGATCTGCGAGAAGGCAATGCGCGAGGCGTCGTCGATGCAGACATGGACGAACTCCCAGCCGGCGCCGCGCGACTTGCCCTTTTGCGGATCGCCGGTGATGCGATGGCCGACCTGGCTGAAGCGGCCGAGTTTCTTGATGTCGATATGGATCATCTCGCCGGGGTGCTCACGCTCGTAGCGCCGGACCGGTTCGGCCGGCTCGATATCGCTCAGCCGCGACAGCCCGGCGCGCTTGAGAACCCGGCTGACGGTGGCGGGCGAGACGCCGACCTCCATGGCGATGTGACTGCCGGTCCAACGCTGCCGCCGCAGCGCCACGATACGCTCGGCGATCGACGTGGCGGTGGCCTGTGGCATACGGGCAGGTCGCGAGGAACGATCGATCATGCCTTTGCTGCCCTCGGCCTTGTAGCGCTCGACCCAGCGCGCCACGATCTTGGCCGACACGCCGTAGGTGCGCGCCGCATCGGCTTGGGAAAGACGCCCCTCAATGACCGACAGCGCCATCTCCTCTCGACGCAGCGGCGTCAGACGGGCATTCTTGTGGATGTTCATTCGGACCCTCCGGTGAGTGCTGCAGCTTGGTAACTCCAGTCTCCTCGGTCCGGTCCGAATGGACAACCCTCTGAAAGCTCACAGCTAGCCTACCCATCGACTACATCTGGCAACGTATCTTCGACGATGCTCAGATTTCGATCGAAAGTCTCGGCGTCGGACGCGTTGGCGCGCAGAGAACGCACCTTGTTTAGAATGGCGGCAACCGCCGCTTCTTTGTCGGGCGCTATGCGCGTTGTCACCGCTTTGGCCGCCAAGGCGGAAAAATCTATGGCGGCATAGACCGGTACCGCTGCAGCGTCTGTTGCTTTCAACCGGTCTTTTACGATTTCGCGCCGGCCCGGCGGCGGAGCTATACGGCCTGCTTTTGCGGCAAATGTCGCGCCGCGCCGCAGGCGGGCCCGCAAGAGGCCTGAGCGGTACGCGGGTGCTGTCGGCACAATCGTCGGGAGCACAGGAGATGGGAGCGCCGCAGAGGAGTCCGCGGCAGGGCTTTTCGTGCGCGAAGCGTCGGTAGAGGCGGGCAGGGGCATGAACGCGCGTTTGGCGAGCGGACCGTCGGCGAAATAGAAATTTCGGGTGCCGAGGATTGGCAGTTCACCACGCGACAATATGATGACCTTGTTCTTGTCGAGGGTGCGGATTTCGTCCGGCCGCATCAGGGGCCGCCGCACTTCCTTGCGGTGTTCGGAGCGCGTGTAATAAGTGTCGAACAACGTTGCCTTGGTGCGCGTCACGTCCTTTTGCACGTCCGACGTTTCGCCAAGCTGCTCGGAAACGTAGCGCAGATCGTCAGCGTCCTGCGCACCGAAAAAGATCTGCACGCGAGCGGCATTGATAAGCGTCTTGCGCCCTTCCTGGCGATAGATCTCGTCTACAGCCTTCAGCGACTGCACGAAAAACCACATCGAAACACCGTTGCCGCCGAGCACGCTCGCCATTTCGGTGACATTCTCGAGCTTGCCGAGGTTCTGGAACTCGTCGAGCAGCACAAGCACCGGATGCTCGCCCGGCTGCGGAAGGCTTTCCGACATGAAGTTCATCATCTGCGTAATCAGGACGTTGAACAACGGTCCAAGCGACGTAATCTGCTCGCGCCGCACGTCGAGATAAAGAGAAATTCGATCACGCTTGAGCCTGCGAATATCGAACGTGCTGCGGGACGTAGCTCGCATCAGGCGCTCGTTGAGAAAGGGAGCCATGCCGGTGCGTACGCCAGCGTAGATTCCGGAAAACTGCCGCTCGGACATCTCAAAATATGGCAGCAGGGTTTGCAGGGTAAAATACGAACATTCGCGGCGGCGTTCCTCGCGCAGTGAGCCAATGAATTCCAGGAGCGGCTGCTCGGCGCCGTTCATGATCTCGAGGATTGTGGCAAAGGTTTTTTTCTCGTTTGGGATCGCGGGCGATTCCATGACGAAGGACGCGATGCCGGTAAAAAGGAGGCGGGCATCGTTGACCCAGTACGGGTCTGAGTTGGACGGGGGCCGCGGAAACAATGCCGCAGCGATGTTGCGAAGGTCGATGTCGCGCTGTGCCGAATCCAGCGAGATGAAGTCCATCGGATTGTAGCATGCGGTATTGCTGTCCGGATCTGCCGGCGCGAAACGCACCACGCGGCTCATGGTGGAACGGTAGCCGGCGGTCGCCGCATAGGTCTCGCCGCGCAGGTCGAGAACTACGAGCGAATGCGGCCAGGTCAAGGCGTTCGGGATGATGAGAGACGTGCCTTTACCCGAGCGCGGCGGCCCTATGACGAAGCCGCCGACATCATCGCCATCAATCCACAATTTCTTGCCGCCAATCAGCCTGCGCTGCGTCAAGCGGATCTTGCCTGAGCGCTGATCGCGGCGCGGCGACAAAATTTCGGCCAGCCTGCCGCCGGCTCGACCGACGAAGACGCCGCCCACTTTCGTCAGGCCGGTTTTTGATACGTCGCTCATGGTCATGAAGCGAGAGTCATTGCGCTTTCTCGGACGCATGAGAAACAAGCTGACCAGTGGCAAGAGAAACCCCAATGCTCCTGCCGCAACGGCGTATTGTATCCGGCCAAAATTCCTCGCCATCGTGTCCGCCCAAGCCTGACGAACGACCGGCAAGGGATTGGCGTTCAGCTGGTCGAACAGGACGTGGGAGCCCGTCTGGTACCAATCCGTCGCGGCATAGGCGACGGTGAAGACCAGGGCGCCCAGGGCCATCGCCATGAGCACCATGAAAATTGCTGTTGCGACTTTCTGCATGGATGGGCCCCGCTAGATAGTCTCCGCCTTGGTGAACTTGATCTCGCTGATGCCACGCCGTCCGCCTTCGGTGCGAACCATCTGCACGACCACCGGAATGACCTCGCGCAGGTAGTCGAGGATTTCGCTTCGTGCGAGGCCCGAGCTGCCCTGCATGACCATGAGCGCCAGGCGCTCGTAGGCGGACCGGGCGGAATTGGCATGAACGGTGGTGAGCGAACCCGGGTGGCCGGTGTTGATCGCCTGGAGGAACGCGAAGGTTTCAGCGCCGCGCAACTCCCCCAACAGCAGACGGTCGGGCCGCATGCGAAGCGAGGCCTCGAGCAGCTGTTGCGCGGAGACCTTGGCAAGCCCCTGGTCGCCCTTCGAGGCTATCAGGGTAACGTTGTTGGGGGCCGGCAGCCTCAGTTCGCGGGTGTCTTCGATTGTGATGATCCGTTCATGGGCTGGGATCTCCTTCAGGAGGGCATTCAAAAACGTCGTCTTGCCGGTCGACGTACCGCCTGAAACAACGATCGAGACGCGGTTGCGTACCGCATACTGCAGGAACTCCATCGGCGAAGTGTCGTGCAGCATTTCGACAAGTCGCTTTTCTTCGGCTGACAGCGCTAGTCCGCTGCCCATCGCCGTGTTCTCGAATGCGCCGAGATCGTTGTAGGCATCAAGGCTCATATCCATGATGACCTGCTTGCGGATCGAAATCGCCCCGCCTTCGGGAGCCGCCGGCGGCAAGATGCATTGGATACGCTCACCCGAGGGTAGCGCGGCCGACAGCACCGGCTTTTCCTCGTTGATGACCTGATTGGTCGCCGAGGCGACGCCCGTCGAGATGTTGCGTATCCAGCCCGGCGTGACCTCGCGCTTGAGGACGTGCTCCATTTCCCTTGCACCGAGGCGTTCGATGAACAATTCACCCGGCCTGTTGATCGCAATCTCGGAAACCGAGTCTTCGTTCAAATAGGGCCATATCGGTTCCAGATGAGCGCGCAGGACCGGGGCTCTCGCCCATGGGTCGGGGAGGGGATGCACGGCATTCATTTCACCGCGCTCCGATAGCCGGGATAGAAATGATCCTTCGGCGTGCCGTATAGAGGCGTCGGATCGATCGCCGTCTTCGGCCGCCCGCCTGCCTTCAGGCGTGCAACTTCTTCCTGGACAGGATCGGCGTACAAATCCGAGAAATCGAGATC
Source organism: Mesorhizobium sp. M0590 (assembly GCF_040320905.1). Lineage (NCBI taxonomy): Bacteria > Pseudomonadati > Pseudomonadota > Alphaproteobacteria > Hyphomicrobiales > Phyllobacteriaceae > Mesorhizobium > Mesorhizobium sp. M0590. Next base: position 34,930 of record NZ_JAMYQN010000017.1, on the reverse strand, counting down.
TCGGCGCACCAGCACGACAACCGATGTGCCCTGGTCGACGTAGACCGTCGGGCCAATGTTCTGCGTATCACGAAACGCCTCCTGCGCGAGTTGCTGCAAGGCGGTCGATGACTTGTCGAAGGCGATGCTACGCGCGTCGCGCTGCGAGCCATTGCCACCATAAGTTATTGTCGTGGTCTCACCGGTTACGGGATCGATCGTCGACACCTGGCGCTGTTGGCCATCCTGCCCGCTATCGCCAAGCGAGGACAGATATTCAGAGACGCCGCCAACCACCGAAAGCATGATGGCGTTACCGTACCGTTCAACCCAGTGCGTATCGACACGGCCGCCCATGCCACCGCGGCCGAGCGCGTCTGCGCCGGGCGATTTAATATCAACGGAAATGCCGTCCGAGCGAATGACCCTGCTCCAGACGATGAAAACACGCTTTTGACCGCGCGCGAGCCCCGAACGGTATTCGCCGGTCAGGCGCGAACCCTTCGGAATGAGGATCCGCCTGCCGTCGAGCGAGAAGACATCCTCGCGCACGACAGCGCGCACGGCGCCGGGAAGGTCGGTGTTAACAGCTGTTTCCAAATAGCCGCGAATGATCGTTCCTTCAGGGATCAACGCATCGGTGCGCCGGAAGACCCTGGCCTTGACGATGCCGGAAGAACTTGCCTCAGACTGTGCCAGGAATGCCTTGTTGGGATCACTGTCGGCGCCGGGGACGGGAATGATCTGACCGTCGGGCGCGATTTCGACCTGCGCCGCCTGGGCGCCGGCATCTGTCGAGCCGGTTTGATCATTCGTCACCATCTGGTTCGACCGCAGGCGTTCCCACACCGCTTTTTCATGCTCGGCGGCCTCCGCCTTACGACGAGCCTCTTCCTCAGCCGCGGCCTTGCGGCGGGCTTCGTCCTCCTCGGCCTTGCGGCGAGCCTCCTCGGCCGCCATTTGCGCCTCCAGCGCCCGCCGCTGCGCATCGAGATCCGCCCCCTCCTGCACCGTCTGATCGACATTATCGGCTTGTTGCGTGCCGCTCTGGTCGGCGGCCGGTGGCGGCACCACGATCTGGTCGATCGTGCCGTCGGCAGGTTGCGGCGGTTCGTTCAACGCCGGCGGGCGGAACTCGGGCGGGTTGAAGTTTTCCTCGCCGTCGCTGCGAACATCGCGCGATACCGGCTCTCGAGGCCAGTTCAGCCATATCAGCGCGCCAACCAGCACCACGCCGAGGCCGACCAGGGCGATCCTGGTACCCACGCCCGCACCGCGGCGAGCGACCGTCGGGCTGCCGTCCAGTTGGTTGTAGTCGATCTGGGTCATCACCGCCCTCCGCTGGATCCGAACAGGGTGGAACCGCCTGTCAGTTTCGTTGGGCCGTAGACCTGCTCGACCGGATCGATTTCGTTGGGTCGCGCCCGGTGGTAGAGGCAGAGCGTCTTGCCATCGGCCCGCAAGGTGAATTGCCGTGCGACCTTGTCGATGACGGTGTATTTACCCTGGGTGCGAACGTTGACCAGCGACTCCTGACGCTTGTCGTCAACAACGAAGATCGCCGGAATGTCGCCCTTGAACTCCAGAAACACCTTGGTGCCGTCGTCGAATACGGTGCGCGGCTTCAAGCTGTCGTCGCCCTTGTAGGCGTAGTCGTAATTGAGATCGGCATAATTCAGATCCTTCAAATCCGGATCGGCGGCGCTCTCCTTGGCCTGTGAGAGCAGGCGCGCGTTGATATCCTCGTCCGGGTATTTGAACCGGACCTGGAAGGATGCCCGGTCACGGCTATTGTCGGTTGCCTGCAGCAGCAAGGAATAGACGCGCCGGTTGGTGACCACGTTTACGTTGGTCCACGCATCGCGCTCCAGCGGCTTGACGAACAGAAATCGCGATCCGCGTTTGGGGATGATCGACCAGCCTTTCGTGTCGCCAGCCGAGACGGTTTCGATGACTTCGGTCGGGCTGAATTCGACCATGGTCGAAATGCCAAGAGCTGCACGCACCGACGTCACGTCGTCGTTGTTGAAGGTGACATACCGGATGCGGCCGTCGCGTGCGGCCGCGCCGTGCATCGTTCCGAGCAGAAGGGCGGCCGACAGAGTGAGGCCCATGCGCCATCTCATTGCAGGCTCCCCGCGGCCGGCGCCGATTCTTGGTCGCGGCGGTAATCCGTAACCTGAAATCCCAACGGGTTGTCGAAACGCCATTCGTTCTTGAGCGGCGTTGAGGTGTAGCGGAATTTTATCACCGCTACCCAATTGTCGGCGGTGGACGAATTGTCCCGCCGCGTCGTCGTGGCAAAGCGCACCGAGGCCGTGTTGCGATTAAGCAGCGAGACAGACTTGATCTCGACGGAAATGGTGGCATTGCGGCCATAGATCTTGTCCAGCGATTGTGGGTTTGCAGGCGTGAAAAGCCATGTCAAATCCTTGGACGCGGCTTCGGTCGAGTAGAGCTGTGCCAGGTCGTAATTCTGTTTCAGTTCACGCGAATCGTAGGTTTCGCGGGCACGAATGTAGCGCACCAGATTGGCCGCCGTGACGGCCTCGTTCTGGGACAAATCTCCAGGCTTCAGCGCACGCATGATCTCGAGGTAGCCCGTCGATTTGTCGACCTCCACCACGTACGGTTCGAACTGCCGGAGCGGCAGGATCAGCACAAGCGCCAACAGAGACAGCACCGCCACCAGTCCGGAAACGCCGCTGATGATCCAGGCCAATGTACGCGATCGACGCATTGACCGGTGCGTGTCGTCTTCCCAGGTCGCGCCCGCCCTGTAATAGCGCTTGTCGACGAGTTCGCTGCTGCGGTCAGCAGCCGTTTCCACTGGCATTGCCACGTTACTATTGCCTCGTTTGCGCGACGCATTCTGATCCACGCCGCGATCGGTGATCGTTCTTGTGTCCTAGGCCAGAGGCCTGGAGTTATCGCGCGCACCTTGCTGGATGGCGGACCGGGTTGCGCCATCCGCCCTGGCTGCTCGCGAAGATCGAAAACTGTTTGCCGCGAGCTGCCCGGCGCCGCGAGCGGCGCGGCCGGCGGCCCGTCGCGCGCCGGAATAGCGCACGGCATTCCTGCCGAACGTCCCGTATGAGTACCGAGCTCCCACGGTGCTGAGATACCCGCCGCCATTCAGGATCGAAGCAATCGAGGGTATCTGCATGAGAACGTAGATCCCGATGATCGTCACCAGCACCAGCGGCAGCACCAGCGACATTTTGCTGTCCATGGTCGCTCCGCCGGATGTCGCGGTGTTCAGCGCCGCATTGACGAGCGAGAAGTAGAAACCGAGAAAGCCGTAGATCAGGACTTGCTGGATCATCAGAAAGGTGGTCAGCGAAAGGAAGCCTTCGCTCATGCGCAAGGACCATCGGTAAAGCCAAAGAATGATCCATATCGGCGCCAAGGCCAGCGTGATGAACAACATCACTTTGGCGGCGATGATCGCGGCAATGGCAAGCGCTGCGAAGATGATGGCCGACAGCAATACAAGCAGCGACAGCAGCGCGCCAAAAATGTCATAGAAGGATCCGCTATAGACCTGATTGGCGACGTCCTGCGCCCCTTGGTAGAGGTTGTCGATAAGCGCTGGAATTGCCGCCTGATCGCTGAGCTGATTGCCTGTGGCTCGCGACACGGCGCCAACGATCACCTTTCCGACCTCATCTGGAATGCTTTGCACAAGCTGGTAGATCGTCGCGGAAAATGTCCCCCATCCCGTCAGCAGCAGATAGATGATGACGGCGCGGCCCAGGCGATAAGCCGCTTCGATTGGCGAAATCGACTCTCGCCCGCTCAGGATCGAATAGCCCCACCACACGATATAGAGGGTGAGCATGAGGGTGAAGACGTTGCCCATCGCATTGCCCAATTGCATATAGACGGTGCGAACGAAGTCCTCACCGATGTTGTCAATGCCACCGAGGATGCTTGCGGCGAGACCGTTCATGGACCCTCGTCAATGATGCTTGCGAACGGCGTTGAATTGACCGGCTTCAGCGCGCCGCAGTTGTCAGCCTGGGCATACGCCAAAGGCCCGCACGGCGCTTTCAGTTCACGTTTTGCGCAACCGAAAAGCACTGCGCCGAGCCCAATCACGGTGCATATCCGCAACGCCCGCCTCGACAAGTGCTAGCCCCCGCTCTTGCCGAATTCCGCGAACGGATTGACGTTGCGCGGCGTCATCATCTTCTGCACCTGACTCTGGCGCAGAAGATCTCCCTTCAGCTTCTCATTCAAGGCCGCGACCGCACCGTTCTGGACGCCGATCAGTTCGTTGACCGCGCGCGCGTTTTCCAGCTGCATTCGTGTGTTCTGGTCCACCGAACCCTTGACGTCCTGTGACTGCCCGATCTGCCCACTCGCGGACTGCAATGACTGTTGGCGCTGGGTAACGCCCTGGGAAGCCTGCGAGGTCAATGCGCTTAGCAGCGAAGCCACATTGACGCTGCCGCCATAGGCCGTGTTGACGGCGCTCGTCTCCTTGCCGGCAATCTGCTGGAGTTGCTTCACTAGCTGCAGCCCGTTGATGATCGCGCCGGCGATTTTCTGGATTTCGGGCGACAGGCCACCAAACGAAAGAGCCCCGCCGTTCAGGATCGATCCGAACGACGGAGCCTGGGCGATCGACAGGTTGCCGCCAAGGCCCATTTGTCCGATGCCGAGCGAACCGTCACGACTGCCGCTGAGAGCCTGCAGGATCTCCTCGCTCTTTTTCAGGATATCCTTGTTGGAGTCCATGATGGAGTTGGTGTTGTCCGCATTCTTGCGGGCGACATCGAGATTGGCGCCATCGATGACCGCAATCTGTGCAAAGCCCGCACTCGTCCAAAGCGCCATGCCGGCAGCAATCGCGCATTTCTTCATGTCAGCCTCCTATTGCTGTAGAGAATCGATCACGCTGGCGGCGCCAGCAGGGTCGGTGGTGATGATTATCGAGTGGCTGTCGGCTGAGCTTGCCCCCGCGTTCTCACGTGCGCACGGTAACCACCGGCCGCGATCGATCTTCAACCGTTCCAGTTCGGCGGGATCACAAGAGAACGGATTTGGAGAACCGCCCTTCGGCTGTTGCACCAGCTTGGCCGACTGCGATGTCTGAACGTTCTGCAACGACAGAAGTTGGGCCAGCAACGCCGTGAAGTTGCCCCCTTGGGCGAGGTACTGGTTGGTAACATCGACGTTGATCCCACGAGCAGACGAGTTCAGCTCCCAAGCGTCCTTGTATTCGGTCACCTGGCCAACGTTGCCTGCCAGCGCATCGATCGCCGCAGTGTTGGCGCCCATCTGCGATGAGCTTGCATCAAGGCTGCCAGCCGCCTTGCTGACCGTGCCCATGGCCGCGTCCTGGGCCGCGCCGGCTGCGCCGTCGGCCGTCACGATCGAGAATAGTGGCGGCGCGGCGGCCGGAGCCTTGCCGCTCGACACATAGTCGTTGAAGTAACTGTTCCAACGGCCGACGCCGCCGGCCCATTGGTTTTGCTCGCCTGCGTTCGATCCGTTGTAGAAGGAGGCGAGACAGCTGTAATTTGTCGCCCCGCATTGCTTCACGCCCATTCCGAGATATTTGACGCCGCCTTCGACATTCTGCTCGTTCACGTCGCGGTCCAGTCCCATGGACTCGCCGGTGCCCTTGGTCAGTTGCATGACGCCTTTGACGCCGGTGTGGCTGCCGGCGCATGTGTCGAAGCGCGATTCCTGATAGGCGACGGAGAGCGCCAGGCCTTCTGGCACGCCGTATTTTTGCGCGTAATAGTGGATTAGCTTTACGTTGCCGGCGTCGCGCTGCAACGCGTCGGCCGGCGACCGGCGAAACATCTGTGAGCGGTATTTGTTCGAATAGGTGCAGACGACACTTTTCTTCTTGTCGGTTTCGTCCTTCTTCGCCTCATCCGACTTCTTGCTGTGCTGCTCGTCCTCTTGTCGCTTGTCGAGGTTCGAATCGTCGATGACCGCGATTTGCGCGACGGCCACGCTCATGCTTCCCGTCGCGAGAGCCACGGCCAGACAAGCGATGCTAACCCGCTTCGTCATGCTCGTTCTCCCATCCGCAGAAGTATGGCAGCCACATCTCCGGCTCGTCGCCGAAGGTCTCCCGGAGCCGTGCGCATTCCTTGCTGTTGGCTTCGTTCGAGGACAAGACCTTGATGAGATCGGGCATCGCCGACAAATCGAGCTTGGCGACGATCGAGTCGCTGTCATGTTTGACGAGGAAGGTGCGTGTTTCCTTGGCGGTTCGGCGCACGAACTCGAATTCCTTCGCTGTCAGCGAGAAGCGCTCCATGTAGGACTCCTTGCTCGCCTTCGGGTTGGGGAAGAAAATGTTGGTCTTCGTTTGCTCGATCAGCGACGACGAGATGGAGGAATTGACGACGTCTTCCGCTGTCTGCGTGCCAAAGCCGACCACGCCGTTGCGGCGACGAATGGTCTTCAGCGTCTCGTTGATGAAAGCGGCGAAAACCTCATCGTCCAGCAGCTTCCAACCTTCATCGAGGAAGAGCATGATCGGCGAGCCGTCGATGACGTCCTCAAGACGATGGAAGATGTAGAGCAACGCCGCCGAGCGCAGCTTTCGGTCACCAAGGATCTTGGTCATGTCGAACCCGACGACGGGTTTCGAGAAATCGACCAGATCGACGGGATTGTTGAAAAGCCAGCCCTTGTCCTTCGGGTCGAGCCAGGGCTGTATCCGCGCGGCCAGATCGTTCATGCCGGGCATGAGCGAGCCCCGCAGCACTTCCGGCAGCAGGTCGAAGGTGCGCTGTTCGCGCGAAATCTTGTAGATCATGTCGACGGCGGCGTTGATGACGCGCATCTCCGCGACGTCCAGCGCGCCACCTTCCGGCGTCAAGATGTAGATGAGCAGATCTTCCAGGAAAGAACGGTTTTCTGCGGTATCCTCGAGCTGCAATGGCGCGAACCCGGTCGGCTGAGAAGGTTCCATCACCTCGTAGCGACCGCCGAGCGCCCGAACGAAAATTTCAGCGCCGCGCATATAGTCGAAATAAACACATCGCGGCCGCGGCATGATGCGCATGGCCTGCGCCATCAGGAACGACAGCACCACGGTCTTACCCGAGCCGGTCGGGCCGAACACCGTAAAATGCCCGACATCGTGAACGTGGAAATTGAAATAGTAGGCCGTCTGGCTGGTCGTTTCGAGCAACGCGATGGGCCGTTTCCAATGCAGCCGCTCACATTGGCCGGACGGGAAATTATGTCCTGAAAAAAGGCCGGCGAAATTGAGGGACGAGATCAAAGCGCGTCGCGCGATGTAGCTGAAATTTCCCGGCAACTGCGCCCAGAAGGCCAGTTCCGTGTTCAATGTCTCGCGAACCGGCACGATCGACATGCGCGAAAGCTCCGCCGTAATGTCGGATAGCGCACGGTTGAGCCCAGCCATGTCCGGTGCCAATGCCATGACGCTCATGTGATGTTGTCCGAAGACGACTTCGCCACCGGCAAGCTTGTCGGCGCCGTCGTGCACGGACTCCTCGACCGTCGTGCCTGCCTCGTCGGAACCCTCAACCTGGTTCGCGATGGTGTTGATCCTGCGCATCGCCGTTACACGATCTTCGATCGCAAAACTCTGCGTCAGGACAAACTCATGCGGCAGGCGCAAGAGACCGTCCAATGAGCCAGGCGCGGTGAACGGAGGGTATTCCTTGATCGACACCATGGCGCCGAGCTTGCCAGCGTCCGGTCCGCGAAGTTCCAACGCGGACTTGCCGAAAAACAGCTGCCGCGTCGGCAGCACATCGCTAAGGGACATGCGCGGCAATGGCATTTCCACGTCGCCACCGCCGGCGAGGATCTTCGCCAAAAATTCCGCAGGCTCGGAAAAGAAGCTGTCGCGGCGCTTCACGACACCGAGAAGACGCGCACCATAAGCGGTAAAATCCTTGACGACGCCCTCGAGAATGTCATGCAGTTCGGCCATCGCCTCTTCGCGGGTCTCTTCGCCTGCGGTGCTGATGCGGAATGCATTGAGCGCCTTGTCCACCCAGCCGACGCGGCCGACCATCGGTCGGCGTATGACCGTCAGATACGCTTCGTTGACGAAAAGGTTTTTCGCCCCAAGCTCATCCATGTAGCGGGCGTCGAGCTCGGCCACGAAAGGATTGTCAAAGTCGCCTTCGATCCCCGGCGTCACATGGCGGCGGATGATCGTTGTGTAGACCGCAAAGCGAGAGGTCGAGAGATTGCGGAACGTCGTGTTGCGGTTGAACATGCGGCCGTTCAACTCGGCCTGGTCCATCGTCTGGAAGGGCAGGCCACTGAGCTGGATGACGCCGACGAGAAAGCCGCTCTTCGTCACGATTAGATCGTCATCGACATGGCGAAGGTAGGGGATGTGCATCGCCGCGGGCTTCTCACGGCGGCGCTCACGGCCAAATTTCAGGTCGGCATCGAGGCTCATGGCGAATAGCTCCTCGCGCCCCAAAAAGTAAGGTTCGCCACTGCTCCGCGTTTGGAGACGCGCCGCTCGAAAATATGAAACATATAGGGGTCGCGCTGGCACAGATATGCGCTGACCAGATGCACCACGCCGAATACGCCAAGGCCGAGCATGAAGCTGCTGGTGGCAATGAAGCCGATCACCGCAAGAATGCCATTCAGAGCAAAAACCTCATAGCGCACCCCCCATTTCATCGGGGGGCGTGTCAGTGGCAGGCTGACCGGCTCGACATAGACTTCTTCGTCATCCATGCCTCAGCTGCCTCCTGCGGTCGCGCGAACCGCATCCACCAGCTGGGCGGCGCCAAAGATCAGAGCGATGCCGATGATGATGGAGAAGGCCATCATCCACGCCAGCCGGCCCGTCATGGCGAGGAAACCAAGAAAACAGACCGCGATAATGGCGAATGAGCGCGCTATGTTGCCCTGCAGAACTCCGACAAACCACTCCAGCACATTTTCAACCGGAGCCGCCGACTGGGCATACGCAGTGGCCGGCGCGAGAGCTATTCCGGCCGCCGAGGCCAAGGCCAGTTTCAGGGCAAATATGCCCGCTTTCTTGTATTCCACCCTTGGCTCCTTTCAGTTGCCGAAATCCATGACATGACCATCCTGCCAAGCTTCCTCGCTTGCTGGCGGAGCGGCCGCGAGCATTTCGGATTTGGTCAGGGCGGACTTCTTCACGACACCGCCGAACTTCCAGCGGTTCAGTATTTTCACGATGTATTCTGCAGTCTCCGGATTTACCGGAATGCCCTGCGCCTTGTAGACGCTGTTGGGCCCGGCGTTGTAAGCCGCCAGCATCAGGAGCGGATCCTGGAACTCGTCATAGAGTGACTTCAGATAGCGCAGGCCAGCCCGGACATTTGCCTCTGTGTCGCAACGGTCGCTCACGCCGAGATCGGTCGCCGTGCCCGGCATCAATTGCATGATCCCCAGGGCTCCGGACTTCGACGGACCCTGACTGGCGCCGAGATCGCTTTCGGCCCATGCAATCGCCTCGGCCAGATCGGTGTCGAACCCTTCGTCTTGTGCGATTGAACGCACAAGTCGGGAGACGTCAGCCCGATTTCCGGTCTTACACGCCCCCGGCCTATTCGCCTCGGCTGCGGCAATGGCTTTTGCCGGCGTTGCAAAGGCAACTGCGACGCGGTTTGATGCCAGGTCCTGACCGTGCACATTGAGCGGCATCGTGGCGCCGCACAGCGCGAGCACAGCGAATCGAGTGTTCATACTGTCGCCAAAATTTAACACTTTACTATGGCTACACGCAGCCCTAGTAAAGTGTCAACACGATATGCACCCCAAGGACGGATTTCGATGAAACAGACGGCCCTTTGCACGGTTTTGCTGCTCCAGGGCACCGCGGCTTATGCTGCTGGCGCCGACGCCCCGAGTGCCTTTGCGCAGCCGTCGGAGCACTACCTGCTCCAGTTTGCCAAGTCGGGCGAGAAGGTGTTCGTCTATGAACGCTACGATAGTAAAGGCGCGCTTTTTCAGCGCGATGCGGCCGCCCTCATCTCGCCGGTTAAGGTGCCGTCGGCGACCGAGCGCGTCATCAACGGCGTGACGTACCGGCTGCGCGGCCTTGCGGCCTGCCCCAAACCGAAGATCACGTACAAGACGCAGCAATGGGACTGCACGAAGGCCGCGCAGGACTATGAAGAGGCAATCTACAACGATCGCGCATCTGTCGTGCTTTGCAAAACACTTGTGCTGCAAAGCACGAAGGGTGAACCCGACGCCGTGTCGTGTTTCTCTCTCGTGGGTGCGGGCAACGCAAACGACCCGTACAACGTCGCCTACGACGATGACGAAATGGTTTTTTTCGACATGGCGGCGATCGGACGCAACAAGGACGGCAAGTCGCTGCGCCCCGATCTAGAGCATTCGGCCGACCTCGGTGGACAGTTCCAGGAATGAAGCAGGCGAGCTTCGCAGTGCTGGCCGCATTTGGTTTGTGCGCTTCGGCCCAGGCCCAGGATGCATCCGAGTCTGCCGTGCCAACGCCCTTAGCGGCATCGAAATCGGCTCAACTGCTGACCGGAGATACCTGGCGTGATGGAGATCACCTTTTCCGCCTCTATGGCGTTCAGTCATGTCTTCGAGGCACGTCAGCCGAAGAGCAAAATGGAAACAAAATCGATTGCGGCAATACCTCGCTGGCGCACCTTGCAGCCCTATTCGATAGCGCGGCGGTTACATGCCAGCCAATCGGCTATGCCCTCGACAAGGCGGTTTTTGTCGTGTGCGGTGCGCAGCTCAATGGCGAAACAATCGACGTCGGCACAGCGCTCATAGCCACCGGATACGCGTTTGCCGCGACGACAGCAAAGGGCAAAGCCGTCAATCAGAACTACCTCGTCGCGGAAATCAACGCTAAGATGAAACGTGCGGGTTTGTGGGGCACGACGTTTCAGCATCCTGTGCAACTGTTGCTGAGCCAAGGGTTGGAGAGAAAACAGTGAAACACGATGATGAAGGGCAAAAATATTACTATCCCGTGGAAGGACGGACTGACGGTGCCATTGGCGATGCTGTCGCATTCATCGCAATCATCTTGCTGCCGGCGGGAATGTACGCAGCCTGGAACACCCTGGCCTCATGGATTTCGGCGCTCTTTTCTTAGGGCTGCAGTTTCGTGAAGGAACCGAGCAACGCGCGCCAATCGTCGACATCAATCTCGCACCAGCCATGAGCCGTCAGCCGTTGGAAGTAAGCAGCCTTCATTTTCATTTCCGCGATAGTGGCTACTGGAGCAATGGCAGCACGCCTTCGCACCGTGGCCTCTTCCGCCATGACCGCGTCCAGCCTTTGACCCAGCAAGATCGCGTCCGTACCCTCGGCCTGCATCGCTCGCTTTCCGAGACGTTCAAGGTCAGCGAGCCTCTGACGATGTTCCGCAATCAGTTTTGCGACGTCTTCAGCCGCTTCCATCTGTCCATTGCTGCAGACCTGTTGAATAGGCATCGTCCTCGCCCTGGCGTGCATCGGTCACATACTGGTAGCTCGGGAGGTGAGGAAAAATAGGGATGACATCATCCCTTTTTTGAAGCGACCAATTCTGAGAGACAGGGGCGGTGGGCGCCTGCGTAGAGGGATTGGCTTCCAATGTTTCGTGCCCTGGTGGTCGAAGACCAGACACTTATGCGTCTGGCACTGATGAACGAAGTGCAAGCAAGCTTCGAAAAATGCATTGTCCTGGGAGCGGAGACGCTGAACATCGCGACTGCCGAGCTTCAAAACAATCATTTCGATCTTGTCGTGATCGATCCTGGCTTGCCCGGTTTTGATCCCACCTCACAGGGCGACCGCGTCGCTGTCGTCGACAAGATCATCGAGGCTTCACCCAGTGCAGTCCATGTTGTCGTCACCGGTTCTGACAACCGTTGCGAGGCGGATGGCTTCCGGCAAATCGGCGCTGCCGCCTATCTCGGCAAGACCGGGCTTGCGCCCGGCGTGTTCAGGGACGTGCTGGACGATATTTCCACCAAGGGATTCTCGTTGCGCCTGTCGCGGGTTGTCATGACCAAACCCGATTATCGCTTTTCTGTTCTTACACCGCGCGAACAGGAGGCCATCGACATGATGGCGCATCGCGAACCCGGCGTGAAACGCAAGGAGATCTTTTCGCTCATGGCCGACCGGCTGGCCATTGATGCCGGCTCGGCCGAGAAATACTACAAGCAGGCTCGCGCCAAGCTCATGCGGCAAGGCCATCCGCTCCCACGAGGTCTGTGAGACAATTGCGCCCATGATCGTCCATGGAATCAAGGTTCCTGTCGCACCACAGGATGTTTCGCCGGTTATCTGGAGAGCGCTTCAAAGCCAGAGCTATGAGGCGAAGGAAGCGAAGTGGATCTTCAGGGCAGTCAAGGCGCGCGATCGCGTACTGGAGCTAGGGTCCGGTATCGGCATCATCACCGCACTGATCGCGAAAATCCCCGGCGTTCAGGTGTGGGCTTTTGAAGCAAATCCCGCAACAGCGGAACTAGCGAAGCGCGTGATAGCGGCCAACGATCTCGACAATGTCACAAATTCGCAGGGTATCCTCACAGCAGGCCCGCCGCGGTCCTTCACCTTCTACGTCCGCCGCGACCTTTGGATGTCTTCCACGGACAAAGACCAAGGACCATATGAGCGCGAACTTTCGATCGTCTCGGCCGACGTCGATCGTTTCATCGCCGATCATCGAATAAACGCCCTCGTCATGGACATTGAAGGAGCTGAGAAAGAACTTCTGCAGGATGCCGAGCTGCCCGGCGTCGAGCGCATCTTTCTTGAGCTGCACGACCACCTCTATGGCCTTGACGGCATCCGCAACATCACCCTTGCCCTAGCAGAAAAGGGATTTGCCTACGATCCGCGGGGCTCCCGAGGACCTTGCGTCCTCTTCGCCAAGAACGATGGCCCCCGCGAATACGAGGATGTGGAAGATGTTGCGTAATGCTCTCGCCGTCATGTTTGCCGTAGCCCTTCCGCTCGCCAGCGCCGCCGAGGATATTCCGCTCGATCCCAACGAAGTGTCAGTTCAAGACGCCAGCGGCAAGACCGTCGCCGTTTTTTCAGTAAAGCAGCTGCGGGCAGACTTTCCACAACAGACCTATGACACGCGTACGCCTTGGACGAGCGACAACGAGAAAATCGAATATCGTGGGCCGCTGCTTGCAAATGTGCTTGCCAAGGCCGGAGTCACCGCCGTGCAGGAGGTCAAAGTTGTCGCCTATGACAACTTCGTTTCCGACATTCATATGGACGAAATCCGGTCTTATAATCCGATCCTGGCGATCGAACGTCGTTGCAACGAGAGTGACAAGGCCGGCTCGCATTGCCCGCCGGGCCAGGATTTCCGCCCGATCAGCATGGTAGAGAAAGGCCCCATCTTCATTGTTTGGCCCTTCGACCAGTTGCCCGCTTCATATGTTCCCGCAAGAAACTCGATCTGGGTGTTTTTCCCAGTCATCCTGCGCGCCACGCAATGAGGTTCTTAAACGGCCGTTTGCTCACTGTTCTGCCGTATCTCGGTATGGCTGCAGCGCTTGGGCTGAGTGCGTGGACATTCATGCAATCGAACCGCTACCGTCAGGAGACGGATGCCATCCTCAATCAGACTTTCGAGATTCAGTGGCGCGCGGCACAGATTCGCGAGCGCCTTATACGAGTCTATGGCTATCTTCGCATTGCCGAGGAGACGGGCAAGCTTGATGCGGACATCGATCGACAAATGGCGTTGGTGAACGTCAACGTCGCGCAGTTGGAAAACCTGCCCTATCTGAACCGCTTTTTTCCCGACCACGATGCCGAACTCCTGGGCCGGATTCGCCTAACGCTCGAACAGAAAATTGCCCCTCTTGTGTCAGCGCGTACAAACTACACCCAAGCCATTGCCGACATGGCCAAGCTGGAACAGTCAATTTACGAGATTTCCAGCTCTACCGTTGATCACAGTGCCACCTTGCAGCAGACCGCCAGCATCGACATTGCGGCCTCGCGCAACTGGTTCATCTTTGCCATCGCACTTGGCCTGGGTGCCACCTTTTATCTCGTTATCCATCAGCGCTATGCTTTGGCCAATCGCCGTGACCAGCATATGCGCTCGTTCGCTTCGCTCTTTGCGCATATGACCCGATCGCGGGTTACAGCCTTGAGGCTGTTCCTTGAGCACGCACAACCAGACAAGCAGCCGAGCGGCGAAATGCTTGAGGCTGCGCGCAGTGCTGCTACCGAACTGGAATCGATCACCAACAGTGTCCTTCAGATCGCCTATGCGCCACAAGATTCCAGCACCGTGGCGCTCGGCCCACTCCTTGAGGATCTCGCGCACGATCGCAGCAGTTTGGTGCAAGTTTTGGTTGATCCTAAAGCACGTCTGCAACCTGTTCCGGCGACGCCGTTACGGTTGGTCGTTAATGAGCTGATAGAAAACGCTCTTGCCGCTCTATCCGGCACCAGAAACGCCCCAATTCTCATCTCCGCGACAGTCAAGAGACGCCCCTTCCTCCTGCGCAATTACCTCGTACTAGATGTGGCGGACAACGGCGCAGGCATGTCGCCTGCAATCGTTGTGAAGGCAACTACACCTTTCTTTTCAACGCGAGCTGGAAATCATACTGGCCTTGGACTGACCGCATGTTCCCAGATGGTCTCGACGCTGAAAGGAAGGCTCATCATCAACAGCGCTCCCGGTGCCGGCACAACCGTAGAGATCAGGATTCCGGTGCATTCGACTGCCGCCACTTCATGGCAGTCGTTCCTCAGGCGCGGGCGAAAAAAGGTACACACGTGGCGCGGCTAATTGTCAGCTCTGCTCCATTTTCACCTGAATTGCACCGGTATGCGCTAACACGGCGAAAACCTGCCAGGCACTCTGTGTAGCCCAGCTTAGACGGATGATGACGCTGGAAGTTCACGGCACTCTGAAATGAGAACCTACGCCTCCGGGTGCGTCAGAAACAGGTAGATCAGTTGATGGCGGGACCTTATCGGAAAAGAGGAACGTCGCTGGATCAAGTTTCAACGCCTTGGCGATCGCCGCAATTGTGTCGACGCTGATATTGCCGCTTGCGCGTTCCAATTTCATGAATGTCGCCTCCGCCACGCCGATGAGCTCGGCCATCTTATAGCGGAGCAAAGTGCGTCGTTTTCGCTCAATGTCGATGATGTGCGCCAGACGCATGCGGATTGCATTTTCGTCCAACTGATGCGCCCATTCGGGAAGTTTTTTTCCGCCCGCGAGCAAGTCCGCAACTGACACATGCAAGCCGCTTGCCATGATTTGCAACGTCGTCAGGGTGACATTGTTTTTCTGTCGCACGGTCTGGATGTAGGTCCGGTAGGCGAGCCTTTCGCCCTCGACGGTCCGGAACAGCTCGGCCATGTGCATATGGGATAGGCCACGCCTGGCTCTCTCCCGCTCCAGCGTTGTCGCAATGTTGACACGCAACGGGTTGTCGACCACGCCCGCGATGTCTCGTTTCATAAATCGATGTAGTCGCACAAACCTGCCTTCTCGATCTGTCCTTTTCCGCGCGGATGATCCATAGTAAAGTATCAGAATCCGCAGCGAGGAAAAGGCTATGATCGAACTGAAATATCTCTTGGTGGGTGCCGCCGCCGTCGCGGGCGCCGCGGCTCTTCCATCCCAATCACAGGCATCGGAATGGGGCTGTCAGGTCCTCCTCTGTCTGTCCGGTGACTGGCAGGGCACTCCTTCTTGCCACCCGCCAATCTACAAGCTGATTGCGGCGATGAAAGCTCCGGGTTTTAACTGGCCGACCTGTCCGCAAGCCAACTCCAGCGCCGCTAGATTCGAGAAGTATGAGGATTGTCCATCTGGCTGGCAAGCAGTTGGCGCCAATTCCGACCGGCCCGGAATGGGGCAAGAACGGAACATCTGCCGCATCAGCTCCGACAGGCTCACGCTGCCCGTCACTTTCACGAATAGTCGTCTCGGCCAAGACCATGACAACGGATCTCGACAGGCCCAAATCGAAATGAACGGTAAGTTGGTAACGGCAAAAATCCAGATCACGGGCAACGATAGAGGGCATTCCCTTGGTAACGGCTCCACCTACTACACCATCTCTCGGCCGGTGCGCGGAAAGCCCTGGTTCATCGAGTATGACGACGCGAACGGCATGCGCCAGAAAAGCTGGTTCAATCTCAACATGCCATAAGCCAGGCGATCACGCAGGATGAGTCGCCATCAGGATCACAAGGCGTGTCTGTCCGGTTCATTCACGCCGACGCCAGCGATAGCTTCGAGACAGCAATACGGATACTGGATCAGGGAAGGGTAATAAGTGTTGAAGGCGCTGCTCCTGTCGACTGCGATAATGGGCCCATGGTCAGGCTTGGCGGTGGCTAGCCAGAGCGACAAGCCGCGATCGAGCGCGGACAATCCGATGTGGCCCGCTTCACTGAAATGGGACTGCAAGACCGCCGCCAAAATCGTGTGTGAGCGTGACGGCAGTTGCACAGTGGCCGAGGACCATACTAGGTTTGTGCTGAACTATGGCAGCAACGAAGCTGAGTTCCCGGCCAGCAATGTCAGGATCAAACGGCACTATCAACAGACCGTGCAGGCAAGCCCTTTGCAGCAGGAAGTTAAAGTCGAACTGGCTGACAATCGCGTTCTTTGGCTGACGGCCGTGGATGCCAGCCGCACTTATTCGGAAGCCTGGGTCGGCGCAATGAGCGAGTTGAAGGGCGGCGCGGTACTCATGGAATCCGAGGGCGTCTATTGTATGCCGCACAAGTGAGTGAGCCGAGAGGGGAAGGCGAGCGAAAACCGATATGTTCTGACCTCGAGCGCCAGCCATCGGCGTTTCAGAAAACTCCGGCGTAACCGTCTTCCCGTTCTAGGTGTTTCATCAGCGATCAAGGGTGATCTAAAGTAACATTGACCTGAGCAATAAGCTTCGACAAGACCTCGACCCGGTGCAACTGCATTCTTACCAGTGCCAATACATAAGATATATTATGGAACTGCCAAATTCCGTTTGAAACCAATAACTTATCTCTGTACCGATAATATCCAAGATCCAAAGCGTGCATGAGATTGCATGTACACGCAACTGCGTTTGACGAGCAGCACCACGACTACTGCCGTACCCAGTGTTCGACGGGTACAGCCCTACCCTCCAAACCCGGTCACCCTTTAGGATTCATGAACGGTTGCGCAAATTGGCGAGTAGCGCAATGAACCAGAGCTCTGTCCTGGCTAATAGACGCCCGGTACCGCGGCTTTTGGCTCGACGGAGAACGCGGCCTGACCTTCTAGGCGAGATGGTCGAGGCCGCATCCGGACCTCTCCAGGCGGTTGCTAATTCTACCAAGGGGCGGCAAAGACGTTCTGCGAACGCCGTTCTGAGGCTGGCGATATGATTCGGCGCTTGGTCCGGAAACTGCGCGGCTTCGCCGCTCAAATTCCATAAAATACGCGGAAGAAGCGCACAGAGCGCTCAATATACTGATACCCAAATAAGGGGAACAAATTCGACTATGAACACATTCGCTGATGCTACGCTCAGCAGATCAGCCTCCTCGACATTCGATCAAGGGGCGCGACAGGCCGGGAACAACCAGGGCGTCGACAAGCGCGACGAGGTCGTGTCCTGTTCAAACGTCTGGAAGATTTTCGGGACCCGCGCTCGGGAAGCGATGGCGGCCATTAGCAATGAAGGTCTGGGCAAGGACGAGGTTCTTGCCCGCTTCGGATGTGTCGTCGCGGTCAAAGATGTAAGCTTTTCGATTAGGAAGGGCGAGATCCTCGCGATCATGGGTCTTTCCGGCAGTGGCAAGTCGACACTGGTCCGCCACGTGAACCGACTCATCGATGCGACCAGCGGGGTCATTCGCCTTAATGGCGTTGACATGTCCAAGGTCACGAACGCGCAGCTTCGGTCGATCCGGTCGAAGCAGGTCGGCATGGTTTTCCAGGATTTTGCCCTTCTTCCCCACTGGACAGTCAGGGACAACGTCGCCTTTGGTCTCGAGTTGCAGGGGGTCCCGAAGCTGCAGCGCTGGGCCAAGGCTCAGGCCGCCATCGAGAGAATGGATCTCAAGGGCTGGGAGGACCGGGTTCCGTCAGAGCTCTCTGGTGGCATGCGGCAGCGAGTGGGCATCGCGCGGGCGCTGGCTGCCGACCCGTCCGTCCTGCTGATGGATGAGCCTTTTGGGGCGCTAGACCCCTTGATCCGGCGGGATCTGCAGGACCAGTTCCTCGCGCTCTCTCGCGACCTTGGCAAAACAACCCTATTCATCACACATGACCTCGAAGAGGCATTTCATCTGGGCGACCGGATCGCAATTATGAAGGACGGTGCGATCGTCCAAATTGGAACTGCGGCAGACATCATCACCTCGCCAGCAGACGCGTACGTCGCAGAATTTGTCCGCGGCATCTCCCGAGTACCCATCCTGACTGCACGCCACGTGATGACGCCGGCAAGTCCCGACGAACTGACCCTAGCGGCTAAAACCCCCGTCGCCACTCTCGAAACCCCTCTAGCGGAGCTCATCGGCACAGGCGCTCGAACCCGGTCGGACATTACGATTGTGGATCAATCTGGGCGTGCCGTGGGTAAAGTGACAATTGAGACGATGCTGTCGTCGATGAAGGAGGTCCGCTGACATGACAAGGTCATACACGGACCAGGACTGGTCAAGTTCAATAGCTGAATTTACGGGTGCCAACAGTACCTATTACCAAGCCAAGTTCTCGGACATTTTTAAAGGCAGTCGCGCCAGACTCCGCCCCAACTTTGCCGCCGCCGCGGTAGGCCCATTGTGGGCCGCCTCACGCGGTCTGTTCGGGACGTTCCTCCTTACCGGGCTGATTGAGATCGCTTTAGTGATCGGAATTGTGTTCCTGAGCACCGGTGGTCTCAGCGGCGACAATCTAGCCCGTGCCCAGTCACTCGAAAAACTGAGCGAGGCCCGTCTCGCCCAGGCGAATGAAGAGCGCCAAAAGGGCAACGAGACGTCGGCAAACCAGATGCAGGAGCTTTCGAAATCGCTTGCTCAGTCAGCGGCGGGGGAAAGAGCTCTTGCCAATGATAAAGCACGGGCCGCAACGATGCTGATCGCATTGGCGGCGGCGGGCCTACTGGGTTTGCGGTCGATGTTCGCGGTGGCAGGTGATTGGCTCTATTCGCACCAGTACATGCGCTGGCGGCGACACCGAGCGACGCCGTCGGGACGCAGTTTCCAGCGTGTCATTGCCTGTGCGTTACTGCTAGCGGTCATTTACGTCGTCGCGCTCTTCGGCACACGCGTTCCACAACTCGCTAGTATGTTGGCCATCCAGTCGAACACTTCAGACATCGCAGGCATCACCTCGACCGCGCTCGATCAGTTCTTTTCCTCGCTGACGCAATCGGGACGGTCGATTTTCGACGCGATCACGGGCAGCATCTCGACATTGGTCGCGTTGGTGGAGAGCCTGCTCCAGGGCCTTCCGTGGATTTGTACGGTCCTGGTTGCGGTCTTTGCGGCTTGGCTGCTTGCGGGCTCCGGGACCGCAGCGTTCACTGCGGCAGGGTTGCTTTACCTGGCGCTCTTCGGGTTTTGGCAGAAAAGCATGGTCACGATCGCGCTTTTGGGAACGGCCGCGTTGTTGGCGCTCAGCATTGGCATTCCGTTGGGGATCCTTTGCGGGAAAAGCTCCAGGGCCTACCGCATATTCCGGCCCATCCTCGATCTAATGCAGACGATGCCGGCGTTCATCTATCTCGTGCCGATCATCGCATTCTTCGGAATCGGCAAAACGCCAGGTGTCTTGGCCACGATCATCTTTGGTATGCCGCCGGTAGCCCGCTTGACCGCACTGGGCCTCCAGCAGATTCCGATCAGCACCCGGGAGGCGGCGGTCGCGTTCGGTGCGACCCCCTGGCAGAGTCTCGTGAAGGTCGAGCTGCCGCTCGCCATGCCCTCCATCATGGCAGGGGTCAACCAGACGATCCTGATGTGCCTGTCGATGGTGGTGATTGCTTCGCTCATCGGGGCCGGCGGCCTGGGTGAGGATGTTCTGCAAGCACTGCAGTACGCGTCCGTCGGACAAGGTTTCTTGGTGGGGGTAGCAGTGCTGATCTGCGCCATCATCCTAGATCGGCTCATACAGGGAAAAAGGAGTCCAAACCAATGAAGATCAAGCTTTCAATTCTCGCACTCGCCGTCGCAATGGGGTTTGCCGCACCAGCTTCGGCACAAGAGAAAATCAAGATCGGATCCTCCAACTGGCCGTCGCTTCAGGCGATGTCGAGTGTATTGAAGGAAATATCGGAAAAATACTTCGGTGCATCTGCCGAAGTGGTCAACAGCACACTGCCTATTATCCTAGCCTCGATGGATAAAGGTGAGATCGACATTCTGCCAGAAATCTGGTCGCCAAACCATGACAGCCTGATCAATGCCTACATCAAGGAAAAGAAAACTGTCAAACTGGGCAGTTTGACTTTCCAGACGCTCTCCGGGATGTGCACCACCCGGCATACGCAGGAGAAATTCGGCGTGAAGTCGATCTATGATCTGTCCCGTCCAGAGATCGCAGACGTATTCACGTCGGCTGCAGGTGGCAAGCCGAAACTTTGGGTCGGCCCTGCCGGCTGGAGCTCTTCGAAGACCGATCTCATCCGTGCCCGAGACTACGGATATGCCGACCTGTTTGAGCTGACGACCGTCGAGGAAAGCCTTGCGATTGTAGACTTGGACCAGGCGATACGAGCAGACACGCCGTGGGTGGGCATCTGCTACACCCCGCACCCGACTTTCTCCCGCAAGGAAGTGGTGATGCTCGACGAGCCGCCGCATGACCCGGCGAAGTGGAAGGTTGTACAGCCCGACCAGAACCCGAACTGGCTTGCGATGTCATCGGTCACGACCGCCTGGGCTCCGATCTCAATCAACATCGCCTACGCCAAGGAGCTGGAAGCAAAGGATCCGAAACTGGTCGCACTCCTCAACAACATCACGGTTGATCCGGCTGAAATCGCCCAGTGGATTGATGCGGTTGGCACCAAGAAAATTGATCCCGACACCTTCGCGAAGGACTGGGTCGCAAAGAACGACGCGAAAATCCTCGGCTGGATGGCAGGCAAAGCCAAATAGTATCAGATTCAGAAAGTAGAGATTAGACACATGTCATATGTAATTCCGTTTGACGCGGACGAGTACGAGGCGCGCCTTCGCAAGGTCAAGCAGCGGATGGAAGGCGCGGGTATAGACCTTTTGCTCTCTACCGACCCGGCGAACATTAATTACCTAACGGGTCTTGATGCGCTCTCGTTCTACGTGCCGCAGGTCCTCCTGGTGCACAAGGACGAAGATGCACCGTTCTGGCTGGGTCGCCTGATGGACACATCGGCGCTCAAGATCACCACCCGCCTTCCGGCGGAGAACCTGCTGCCCTATCCGGAAACGATGCTACACCAGCAGCACGTCCATCCGTTCCAGGCACTTTGTGAGCATATCCAGTCCCGGGGATGGGGCGACCAGACGATCGGCGTTGAAATGGACGTCGACTACTACACCGCTCGTTGTCACCAGACCATTTTGGCGGGCTTGCCCAACGCCAAGATCGTCGACAACCGTCGTCTGGTGAACTGGGTTCGCTTGGCCAAGTCGCCTGCGGAGCTCCGTTATATGCGAGAGGCCGGCGAACTCACCACGGTTGCTATGCAGGAGGCTATAGATAACCTGCTTGCTGGAAAAAAGAGCTATGAGGTGGCAGCCGACATCCTGCGCACGTCAGTCATGGGCACTGACGGGCTCTACGGAGACTCGCCTGCGGCGTTTCCCTTTGTGATGGTGGGTGAGAATGCCCATGCTTGCCATCTCTATTGGACCGACCGGGAGATGCCAGAGAACGAAATGGTGGTTCTCGAATTGGCGGGAGTCCGCAAACGTTACCACAGCCCACTTGCCCGCACGGTCCTGTTGGGTAAGCCGTCTGAGGAACAGCGCCGACTTGCCGATGTCATCATCGAAGGTGTCGATCGGGCGCTGGAGGCTGCAAAGCCGGGCATAACATGCGGAGAGGTCGAGAATATCTGGCAGAATGTCCTGCGAAAGAACAATCTGGCCAAAGATAGCCGCGTTGGCTATCCGGTCGGCATTGCTTACCCGCCGGATTGGGGTGAGAAGACAGCCAACCTCCAGGATGGCGACAAGACTGTGTTGGAAGCGGGAATGTGCTTCCACTTCCAATCGGGTCTTTGGCTTGAAAAGCAGGGCATCGCGCTTTCGGAGACCTTTGCGGTCACAGAAAGCGGCGGTGAACGCCTAGCTCACGTTCCACATCGCCTTTACTCCCGAAATTGAAGGCGTTGGCCGCACCGTCGTGCATACTCACCGCGGTGCGGCACCTTTTCCAAACATGAGATCTGCATGGTTTCTCCACTGACAGCAGAACGTCTTGGCTCGGGGCTCGACAGTGCCGAGCGGGACGCCATCACCCAACTTCGCCAGCCGATGCATCGAAAGCCGGAACTCTCCAAGTGCGAGTGGAAAACGCAAGCTCGAATTCGAGAGATCCTTGAACGCCACGGACTGAGCGGGTCCGTCCCTTTCCACAATACGGGCCTTTACATGGATATCCTCGGCCAGGCGAACGGCTTGTCGCGGTCAATCGCCGTTCGGGGCGACATTGACGCCTTGCCTATCCAGGGGACGCGCGACGACGTCCCTTTTCGTTCACAAGTTCCTGGCGTCATGCACGCATGCGGCCATGAGATCCATGCGTCGGTGGCGCTAGGAACAGCATTGGCTTTGCACCGTCAGCGGAACCGTTTTTCCGGCAGGGTCCGTGTCTTTTTCCACCCGGCTGAGGAAGCGGAGCCGGTCGGGGGACGCTCGGTCTTGAGCCAAAACCTGCTCGACGGTTTCGACCACGCGATTGGGATCCATATAAACCCTAACCTCCCAGTCGGCGTCTTCAACGCCCTCCCCGGCGCAGTGAGCAAGTCAGCGGACCAGTTCTCAATCACGTTCATCGGCGAGATGGCGCACGGGGCCATGCCGCACAAGGGCGTCGATGCCATCGCCATTGCCGCCGCGTTTATCTGTGAAGTTCAGAAGGTTGTGTCACGCGAGTTCCCAGCCCGGGATGCGACGGTCATCACGATCGGCAAGATAAGGGGCGGCGAAGCGGCGAACATCATTTGTCCCGAAGTGACTGTAGAAGGCACGATCAGGACACGGATGAGCGAGCGAAGGGAGCAGATCAATAGGCGAGTCTCAGATCTTGCCCACGGCCTGGCTCAGCTTCACAACGGCAGGGCCCGTGTCGACCAAATCCGCGGGGAGCCTGCTGGTTCGGCAGCCGGGAGCCCGGCAACGAGTCGTTTCTGCACACACCGGCCTTTGGCGCATCGGACAACCTACTGGCTCCAACCACAGACGCGGTGGTGCGTCTTTGTTTGGACGTACTAGCGGACGATCCCACCACCGGTTAGAAGTCGCGAGGGGCACTTTTCCGCTCCGTCAGGGGTAGCTTTTGAGTACTGAAGACATCGACGATTACGATAGAAAAATCCTCGCGATCATCCAGCTGGACGCCGAGCTTCCAGCGTCGACGATCGCCGAAGAGGTGAACCTGTCCGCCTCGGCGGTTCAGCGTCGCATCAAGCGCCTGAAGGACTTGGGGGTAATAGTCGCCACGGTTGCCGTGGTCGACGGCAAGAAAGTCGGCCGTCCGCTAGTGTTCTTGGCTGCGATCGAGGTTGAACGAGAACGCAAGGATTTGCTCGGGCAACTTAAGAAATGGCTGCTGGGGGAGACCTATGTGCAGCAGGCATTCTACACCACAGGAGCATCCGACCTGACCGTGGTTATCACAGCGAAAGATGTCGAGGAGTACGACCATATCACCCAAATGATGGTTGAGATGAACCCGAACATCAAACGCATCAACACAAGTGTCTGTCTGCAGCTCTACAAACGCGGAAGCGTAATCCCCACAGACTGACCGGAAGGCCGCCCACGCTTTTCTGCTGCAACAATGCTGTTTGGCCGCGAATCGATCCCCTGAAACGCCGTCTGCCAGCGCGGTGCAAGTCGTAAACTGCACGCGAAACACCGCTGCGGATTGCTCAGACAGAGGGCTAACATGGACGCTCAGACATCTACGATCGTCTTTTCGCCGAAAACTGTCCCGGCAGCGGTAAGCGCCCGGATCGGCTTCATCCTTTTGAATTCCGACGAAGTGGGTGAAGGCGCTTTCCAACTGCTGATGCCTGAAGACGTCGCTGTCTACACAACCAGAACAGCCTACAGCCATGCGGGTGGCGGGTTCACAACCCCAACGTCGTTTACAGAAATCGCTAATACGCTTCCTCCCAGCGACCGTTTCGACGTGTTGGCCTTCAGCTGCACCAGCGGGACGGTCGCGCTCGGCATACCGACGCTGCTGCGTGAGCTCGAGCAGGCCTGTCCAGGTGTCAAATATACGTCTCCTGGAATCGCGATGATTGAAGCACTCAAGCACCTCAACCCGAAACGTATAGCTTTGCTAACCCCATATGGATTTGACTTCCACCAGAAGTTCTTGCCCTTCCTGGCCGGAGCCGGCATCCATGTCGCCGCAGATGGCGTCTTCGACTGCAAGACCGATGTCGAGATTTGCGAGCTGGACGTGGAGGAGGTCCTCAGTGCCGCCAAGGCACTTGTCAAACAATCAGCTGCTGATGCTCTATTCCTGTCATGCACGGCGATGCCAGTTGTTCCCCACCTTGCACGATTTGAGCAGGAACTTGGTATTCCGGTAATGTCCAGCACCCAGGCGATGGCTTGGCACGCCCTCGGACTCGCCGGATATGCGGCACCCATTGCCGGCTTCGGCCAGCTATTGAACGCACGGCGGGGCTGAAAAACGCGGGGTGTGCCCTATGCCGTCCGGCTGATTTGTGGCCTCCGGCAGTCTGGAACTCCGCTCTGATGGCAACGACTTTGGATACTACGATGCACGGCGCAGCGTTGGAAGTGCATCCACCACGACCCAGCGTCCCACCGTGCCAGGATGCATCAGGATGGCGTCCCCGGTGTTTAGGGGAATGGGCTCTCTCCGTTGGCCGTGAAAATACCGCAGCCGGAGAGAATTTGGCAGAATTCCATCTCCGCCATCGCATAGGGCCACTCACCTGGGCTCCATTCGCTGACCCTGATGCCAGTCGCATTAGTGGCCGACTGGTAGGCGACCTTTTGGCACGTTCGGCCGTCTGTGGTGGTCGCGTGAGGTAAGGTCGTCAACTCCAGTTCCGCCGGGGATTTCACGACAATCGGAGCTGCAACGGGTGCGCGTGAGGCACAACGGGCTCTCCAAGAGAATAGGAAGCATCATGCGCGCGTCTCCACGCGGTTGATGCAAACGACTTTCGTCTGCGTCATGTCCTCGTAGGCGAACCTTACCCCTTCCCGGCCCATACTGCCGTATTTATAGCCGCCGAAGGGCATGCCATCGAAACGGTAGTCCGATGAATCGTTGATCATCAGCCCAGCAGCATCGATGCGGCTGGCCGCGTTCATGGCGTCCGGAAGGCTGTTGGTGAAGATGCCTGCATGCAGACTGTATTCCGTGTCGTTGGCAAGCGCGATGGCTTCATCGAGTGAGTCGAACGCAGTCAAGGTCACGACCGGGGCAAAGACTTCTTCCTGCCATAACAGGCAGTGTACTGGCGTATCCGCGAGGATGGTCGGATAGTAGAGGCTTCCTCTCCGCTGATTCCCATAAAGCACGGTCGCACCCGCAGAAATCGCTTCCGCGACGCGTTCTTCCGCTCTCATCGCAGCCTCGGCGGAAATCATCGGCCCGATGTCGGTGTCTTCAAGCAGGGGATCCCCGACCTTCAGGCGTTTACTGCCGTTAACAAACGCGTTGGCAAACCGGTCGTAGATTGGTCGCTGGACGAGGATGCGTTGCACGCCGATGCAGTTCTGCCCAGCCGCCCAGTATGATCCAGAGATACAACCATCGACGGCCTGCTGGAAGTCACAGTCGGCCATCACGATCACAGGAGCATTGCCGCCGAGGTCCATCGTAAGCTTCTTCAGCCCAGCTGTACGGCTAATCCGCTCGCCCGTGGCGAACCCGCCGGTGAAGGAAATCATACGGACCTCGCGCGCTTGGACGAGGGCTTCACCGAGGTCCTGTCCACCCACGGCCGCCGTGACAACATCCGGCGGCAAGCCTGCTTCATGCAACGCTTCGATTATTCTGAGGGCAGACAACGGAGCGAGCTCGGATGGCTTCAGCAGGACCGCGTTGCCCCCGGCGATCGCGGGCCCGAGCTTGTGCGCCACCAGGTTCAGCGGGTCATTGTAAGGCGTGATCGCGACAATGATGCCGAGGGGTTCCCGCGTGAACCACCCCTGTCGGGCTTCGGAGCCAGCATAGGCATCGAACGGCACGACTTCGCCAGCGTTCCGCTTGGCTTCGTCGGCCGACAGCTTCAATGTGTTGATGCAGCGGCGAACTTCTTTCCTGGCCTGGACGATTGTCTTACCAG
Organism: Mesorhizobium sp. M0590; assembly: GCF_040320905.1. Taxonomy (NCBI): domain Bacteria; kingdom Pseudomonadati; phylum Pseudomonadota; class Alphaproteobacteria; order Hyphomicrobiales; family Phyllobacteriaceae; genus Mesorhizobium; species Mesorhizobium sp. M0590. Next base: position 8,492 of record NZ_JAMYQN010000017.1, on the reverse strand, counting down.
CCTCCGACACGATCAACTGGGCAAAAGCCTCGATGCGATCCTCGACGAGGCGGGCTGCCCCCTCCAGGATGGCTGCACGCCTATGCCGGGGCAGACCCCGCGCGGTGCATGCCCCCTGACGTGCTCGAGCGAGAAGCTCCCCGATCTCTCCAGCATGGGCGACCTCCACCTCGCCAACGCGCACGCCGTCGAATGGGCTGAGTACGACTAGGCGGTCCCGCACGGTGTATGGGCGGGTTCGGGTCACAGACATCTTGGGCTCCATCGGTCTCTACAACGGATATTGTCGCGAGCGCACGGCATCATCTTAAGAGCCAATGCCGCCTGATAGCCGCAAATGCCGTCCAGTCATCGCGGCAAAAACGTCCATTAGACGAGAAATACGCGGAACATACGCGTAGCGACCCGGCTAGTTTTGCCACGGTATTTGCAGAAGGCGCGCCAGTTGCAGCTGCTCCTTCATTCAACCATAGGGTTCCATGACACATTTTCCATTCGTGCGCCCCCGCGCTTTGGCAGCCCGCCATCACGAGATAGTCATTCTAGGAGGCGGCATAGCCGGCAACAGCGTTGCGTATCATCTCGCGAAGTTGGGCAAGAAAGATGTCGCGCTCTTGGAGCGGAACACTCTCACTTCAGGCACCACTTGGCATGCGGCCGGCCTGATTATGCAAACACGTGGCACACATTCGCTGACCGAAATCGCAAAATACAATGCCGAGCTCTATGATGCCCTTGAGGCCGAAACAGGCCATGCCACCGGTTTCAAACGCAACGGCACGCTCGGCGTCGCACGGACCAAGGATCGTCTCCACGAGACCGCCCGCAACGCGTCGGTCGCTAAGAGCTTTGGACTTGAGGCCCATATGATCTCCCCGGCGGAGGCGAAGGCGCTTTATCCTGCAATCGACGCTTCGATTATCGAGGGCGCAGTATTCATCCCCCGGGATGGGCAGACGAACCCGATCGACACCTGCATGGCGCTGGCGGCGGGTGCCAAGCAGAATGGGGTCCGCATTTTCGAGAACCAAGAGGTAAAGGACCTTTGGCAAACGCCGGATGGTGTCTACCAGCTCCAGACCGACCATGGGGTCATTGAGGCGGAAACCTTGGTTCTGGCCTGCGGCCTCTGGACCCGTGACCTGGCAGCGCGGTTAGGCGCCCGCGTACCCCTGTACGCCGCCGAGCATTTCTACGTGGTCACTGAACCGATAGGCTTCATCCGGCCGACGCTTCCAGTCCTGCGCGATACCGACGGTCACGTGTACCTTAAGGAAGACGCGGGCAAGCTCCTGATCGGCGCCTTCGAGCCCTGGGGAAAGCCCGTCGCGATGGAGCGCCTGCCGAAGGATACGGCCTTTATCGAACTCTGTGAGGATTGGGACCATTTCGAGCTGCCTATGAAAAAAGCAATCGAGATCCTGCCCGACCTTGCCAATGCCGGAATTGCGAAGTTCTTCAATGGACCGGAGAGCTTTACGCCAGACTTGCTATTCATGATCGGCGAGGTCCCGGGGCTGAAAAACCTATTTGTTTCGGCCGGCTACAACTCCGAAGGTATCGAGTACGGAGCGGGGGCTGGAAGGGCGTTGGCCGAATGGATCGTCGCCAAATCGCCTCAGATGGACATCAGCTTCGTCGACGTGGCTCGGTTCCACCCTTTCCAGATCAACCAGCGCTACCTGCACGATCGCACAGCCGAGGTGCTCGGCCTGCACTACAAGATGCATTGGCCGAGTCATCAGCCAGAAACCTCACGCGGGGTCCGCAAGAGCGCCCTCCATGATCGTTGGGCGAAGCTTGGCGCAAGTTTTGGTGAGGGCATGGGCTGGGAACGCCCGATGTGGTTTGCCGGAGAAGGCCAGCCTACGGAGAACGTCTATTCGTATGAGCAACCTAACTGGTTCAAGAACACCGCTGAAGAATGCCGTGCTGCGCGCACCGATGCGGTGCTGCTGGACCAGAGTTCTTTCGGCAAGCACCTTGTCCAAGGCCGAGACGCCTGCCGCTTTCTGCAATGGCTCTGCGCCGGCAATGTCGACGTACCAGTCGGCAAGCTCGTCTACACGCACATGCTCAACGAAAAGGGGGGCATCGAGACCGATGTCACCGTCAACCGGCTTTCGGAAACCGAATACCTCATCATATCGTCGGCCACCGTCCATCCACGCGACAGCGCCTGGATTCGCAAGCATATTACTAGCGACTGGAACGTGACGCTGACGGATGTTACCTCGGGCTATGCGGTGTTGTCGCTGCAGGGACCAAAATCCCGGGACATCCTTTCCAAAGTCACCGACACTGACCTTTCAAATGAGGCATTTCCGTTCGCCACCAGTCAGGAAATCGATGTCGGTTACGCACGGGTTATCGCCAACCGGCTGACTTACATCGGAGAACTGGGCTGGGAGCTCCATATTCCCACAGAAATGGCCCAGCACGTCTTCGACATCTTGTGGGAGGCCGGGGACGAGCATGGGCTAAGGCCGGCCGGCTATCACGCCCTGGAGCACCTCCGCTCCGAGCGTGCATACCGTGAGTATGAGCTTGACCTAACCCCGGTCGACACACTGCTCGAGGCCGGACTTGGATTTACGATTGACTGGTCCAAGCCCGGCGGTTTCCAAGGCAAGGATGCCACGGCGGCCCAGAAAGCGGCCGGCACGCCCTGCAAGCGGCTCCTGTCATTCAAGCTGCGGGATCCCACGCCCATGCTCTTTCGCGAAGAGCTTATTCGTTACAACGGCGACATTGTCGGCTACATCTCCTCCGGGGTACGGAGCTTTACACTTGGGTCATCCATAGGACTCGGCTACGTCAACCACGCTGGTGGTGTCAGTCGCGAGTGGATCGACTCGGGAAGCTGGCAGATCGAAATCGCTGGCAAGCTGTTCGACGCGGATGCTTCGCTCCAGGCGTTTTTCGATCCGAAGGGTCTCAGAACGAAGGGGCTGATGAACTCCAAGCCCTTATATGTCCCGAGCCATGACCATTGCGTGTCTCCGGGCACCGCTTTGCACACAGCGTGAGGAAACTGATTCGCAGGAAATTCGCATTTGTTCGATTTCAAAGGTGTCGTGATTTTGCCCCGCGAAAGATAGACATTGCTCCGTCTCCTGGCCGTACGAAAACCGTCTTCGATGGCCCAGTCCATACGCAGCTTTTCATCCTTAGACCTGCAAGATTCGTAGAATTTAGCCCAGCCCTAGCGGATATAGGTAACGGGAACTACTGGGCGGCTGCTCATTTCGGCCAAGATCGAGCTAGATACTTGCAAAGGTTACCCATGAATAAGGAAGCGCCATCGTGGAGAACCGGGCAGCAGTCCTTCACCCTTTTACCTATGACACGGCTCACTCAGATCATTTTGCTTGACGCGGGCATTGAGCGGGAATTTATCGCGCGCAAGCTGTCGGATTGTGGCCTCGTCCTGGAGCACGACTAGTTGATGCATTTCCCCTTTGTACTAACTCTCATGTGTTCGGACCAACCCGGTATCGTGAATCGTGTGACAGCAGAACTTTTCAATTACCGCGCGAATATTGTTGAGGCAGCGCAGTTTGAGGACAGCGAAACAGGCCGCTTCTTCATGCGAGTGGTGTTTACGGTGCCATCGGGCGCTGAGATCAAAAGCCTGTTCGAGACCTTTGGCGTGGTCGCCCGCCACTTCAATATGAACTGGGCGATCCGTTCGCGCCATCAGCGACGTAAAGTGCTGTTGCTGGCATCTAAATTCGATCACTGTCTTGTCGATCTGCTCTATCGCACTCGCATAGGTGAACTGAATATGGACGTGGTCGGTATTGTCTCGAACCATCCAATCCAAATTTTTGGTGATCTCGGAGATGCGCCCTTTCATTATCTTCCAATCATCGAGAATGCGAAGTCTGACCAAGAGGAAAGGATCAAGGGGATCGTCGATGAGACGGGCACGGAGCTCGTTGTGCTCGCGCGCTACATGCAGATCTTGTCAGACGATTTCTCGTCTTTTTTATCAGGGCGCTGCATCAACATTCATCATAGCTTCCTGCCAGGCTTTAAGGGCGCGAAGCCTTACCACCAAGCGCATGCGCGCGGGGTCAAAATGATCGGTGCGACTGCACACTATGTGACTCCGGATCTCGATGAGGGTCCAATCATCGCACAGGATGTCGAACAGATCAGCCACTCGGACTCGCCCGAGGCGCTCGTGCGTAAAGGTCGAGACATAGAGCGGCGTGTACTGGCTTCCGCAGTACGATGCCATTTGGAGGATCGGGTACTTGTAAACGGCACCACAACCGTCGTCTTCCCAGGCTGAGACGTCTGTTTGGCGGCCTGCTGCTCTCCGTTACTCTGCACGCAAATGGCACTAGCGTGGAAGGTGTACCAAAATAATGCAATTAGAATAATGCAATTAGATGGATGAGATGAAGATCCTTGTGCCCGTGAAGCGGGTTGTGGATGCGAACGTTAAGGTTCGCGTTAAGTCCGATGGCTCGGCGGTGGAACTCGCCAACGTCAAGATGGCGATGAACCCGTTCGACGAGATCGCGGTCGAAGAGGCGATCCGGCTGAAGGAGGCCGGCAAGGCGGAGGAGATCATCGTTGTCTCGATCGGGCCGCAGCAGGCGCAGGAGACCTTGCGCACCGCGCTCGCCATGGGTGCCGACCGCGCCATCCTGGTCAAGACCGACGAGCAGACCGAGCCGCTGGGTGTCGCCAAGGTGCTGAAGGGCGTGGTCGAGGCAGAACAGCCCGGTCTCGTCATCCTCGGCAAGCAGGCGATCGACGACGATTCGAACCAGACCGGCCAGATGCTGGCCGCGCTTCTGGGCTGGGCGCAAGGCACTTTTGCTTCCAAGGTCGTCATCGATGGCGACAAGGCCAAGGTGACGCGCGAGGTCGACGGCGGCCTGCAGACGGTGGAGTTGAAGATGCCGGCGATTGTCACCGCGGATCTTCGCCTCAACCAGCCGCGCTATGCCTCGCTGCCCAACATCATGAAAGCCAAGAAGAAGCCGCTCGACGAGAAGAGCCCGGCCGACTACGGCGCTGACGTCAAGCCGCGGCTGAAGGTGATCAAGACCGAGGAGCCGGGCGGCCGCAAGGCGGGCGTCAAGGTCAAGAGCGTCGCCGAACTGGTCGACAAGCTCAAGAACGAAGCCGGCGTGCTCTGAGATCGGAAGGAACGAATAAAATGGCAATTCTCCTCATCGCCGAGCACGACAACGCCACCCTTTCCGACCAGACCGCCAAGGCGCTGTCGGCGGCCCTGCAGATCGGCTCGGACGTGCATGTGCTGGTGGCCGGCAAGGGCGCCAAGGGTGCGGCCGACGCCGCGGCCAAGCTCAAGGGCGTGAGCAAGGTGCTGCTCGCCGAAGCCGACGAGCTTGCCGAGTGTCTCGCCGAACCGACGGCGGCACTCGTCGTGTCGCTCGCCGGCGGCTACGACACCATCATCGCTCCCGCCACTTCGTCGGGCAAGAACGTCGCGCCGCGCGTCGCGGCCCTGCTCGATGTCGCGCAGGTGTCCGAGATCATCGAGGTGGTGTCACCCGACACGTTCAAGCGGCCGATCTACGCCGGCAACGCCATCCAGACGGTGCAGTCGACCGACGCCAAGAAGGTCATCACCGTGCGCACCGCCTCATTTCCCGTCGCGTCCCAAGGCAATGCGGCTGCCGTCGAGATTATCTCGGCGGCAGCCGACCCCTGTCTATCGTCCTTCGTCGAGAACAAGCTTTCCGACACCGATCGCCCGGAACTGACCTCGGCCAAGATCATCATCTCGGGTGGCCGTGCTCTCGGCTCCTCGGAGAAGTTCCAGGAGGTCATCCTGCCGGTCGCCGACAAGCTCGGTGCCGCGGTCGGCGCTTCCCGCGCCGCGGTCGATGCCGGCTATGCGCCTAATGACTGGCAGGTCGGCCAGACCGGCAAGGTCGTCGCTCCCGATCTCTACATCGCGGTCGGCATCTCCGGCGCCATCCAGCACCTTGCCGGCATGAAGGATTCCAAGGTCATCGTCGCCATCAACAAGGACGAGGAGGCACCGATCTTCCAGGTTGCCGACTACGGCCTTGTCGGCGACCTCTTCGACATCCTGCCGGAACTGCAAAAGGTGCTTTGACCCCGGCCCCGATGACTATCCACTTATTATATCTGCGGATGGGGTCGCCGATAGGTGTGCTGTCTCAAACCGTCGTCACTCGTCATGATGCTGAATGAATCTCGAGCCGTCTGACCAGCGTCGCCGCGATTTATCTTTAAAGTGCTCCGACATGCGGGCTCGTTTCATCAGACGCGTCTTCGACGACAGGCGCGGCGTATCCGGCCTTGACGGTCGAGTATCACCATCGCGCTTTGCCCTTAATGTCAGGCTTCTCATAGAAAAAACGGCGGGCGAACTGCTCGGGACCCTCTACACTCTCCGCAGTAACATAGAGTACGAAATTGATGTTTCCGGTGACGTACAAACGAATTATGACTCTTCTTGATTTATAGATAAATATCAGTGCGCTCTCGCGGGTGGCCTGCAGGACTCTACGTTCCGTCGAGCACCATGTCGATCAACTGCGCGATGATTATGGAGTGATGGATATCATTCACGACGGCAAGACCGACCGGCTCGTCAGAGCTTGGACGCGCGCGGGCATTGTTGCGAGCGGCTGCGTGCACAGGCATCAGAACAAGGCTGCCGGGCCGCCAGTCCAGATTGTTGTCGCAAGGTTATGAACTCTCACATAAGCCGGTGTTCCACAATCGGCATACCGCCGGGGCAGCTGGCTTTTTCTCAACGCTTTGCAGATTCTCTGCGTGGGGGACTCGCAAATCGACGTTTTTCACTGCTTCGCTATTGTTAGTATTCGCATAAGGCAACGAGTGATTGCGGGACAAAATGAACGTTCTTACCAATAATTTACTCTCCGAAATCGAGTGTGAAGCGGTGGTCGAGATGCGTCACGCCATGCATCGCGAGCCGGAACTCTCGAACCAGGAGTGGAAGACGCAAAAAAGGATCGTCGAAACGCTAGAGAAATTCGGCCTGACCGAAGCGAAGACGTTCCACAAGACCGGCGTCTACGTGGACATTCAGGGACTTGCTACCGGAGCAAATCGATCGATTGCATTGCGCGGGGACATTGATGCCTTGCCGATCCAGGAGAGCCGCGAAGAACTATCCTATAAGTCACAGGTGCCTGGTGTGATGCACGCTTGCGGCCATGACATCCACGGGTCGATCGCCTTGGGCACGGCTCTTGCCTTTCACCGCATGCGAGAGAACTTTTCCGGAAGAGTGCGCGTGTTTTTTCAGCCAGCGGAAGAAGAGGAACCGGTCGGTGGTCGCTCCGTTGTGAACGAGAAACTGCTCGACGGTTTTGACGCCGCAGTTGGGTTTCACGTCAACACGGATATTCCCGCGGGATCCTATGGTGCACGGGCGGGCGCTGTGTTGAATTCGGCTGACAAGTTTGAGGTCGAGTTTATTGGCACCATGGCCCATGGTGCGATGCCGAATGCTGGGGTGGATGCGATCGCAATCGCTGGCGCGTTCATAAACGAGGTCCAGAAGGTGGTTTCTCGGGAAATGCCGGTTGACGATCGCGCGATCGTAACGATCGGCACTATTCACGGGGGTGAAGCGAGGAACATCATCTGCTCGTCGCTTGTCATGACAGGAACGATCCGCACAGCTAGTCGCGAGCGGCGGCGGCTGTTGGTCCGTCGCGTCCGCGAAATAGCCGAGGGTGTCGCCACAATGCATCGGGGCAAGGCGGATTTCACGTCTCAAGAGGGCGACCCTGCCGTGGTCAACGATCCCACGATGGTTGAACACTTCCAGCGGCTTGTTGTCCGGTCGGTGGGGGACGAAAAGTATGTTGAAGGAGCGGCAATCACCGGCAGCGATGACTTTGGCTTTTACTCAAGCTGCGTGCCTTCGATCTATTTCTGGTTTGGCAGTCGAGAACCAGGTAACGAGTCCGGCATCCACACGCCTACCTTCGGGGTCTCCGACGAAATTCTGGTGCCGACAACAGAGTTGGCTATCCGGTATTGTTGGGAACTCCTTCATCCGTAGAAGCACTGCGCAAGTAGACAAGAGCAGCAGGCTTTAATATTGCGCAGCGACCGATCGCGAGTTGTTTTCGTCATGATTGGTGGATAATTCGCGCGCTGTCGCCGTGATGGCTTTTAGGTCTCTCTGGGGCCGATGGTCGCCACGGTCCGCTTTGCGGCGATCTTTTTCCGGCAGTAGCCGCTGGTTTTGCTCGCCAGCTCGCACATTCTCCAATGTCGTCGAAGATGAGCGACAGCCTCTCGCGCGGCACCGTCGTCACTATCTACTGGATGGTCTACCCGTCCTCTCCGGTTATCAGCCAGTCAAAAGAAGGATGTCGCAAGGCTCCAGCGCAAGTTGTTTGGAACCTAGCCGCCTTGATGCACGGCGATGAGGTTTTGGCGGCCTGAAGCGGCGATGTGGCCGCTGTTGGGCGCTTTTCCGCGAACCTCGT
>NZ_JAMYQN010000016.1:0-145503 GCF_040320905.1 Mesorhizobium sp. M0590 | reverse complement strand
CCGAGATCCAAGGTATCTGGCAGATTTGCGCCCCCCCCGCGGGGGTACCGCCCCCCCCGGTCGCGGCCACAACTGAGGGGGGTGCTGTCCCTCGGCCTCTCGTATCTTTGTCACCCTGCCTTTTCGGCTTTCGCAAAACTCGCGCGTTGAGTGATGCGCGCATACCAATCCCGAATATCGGCAAACTCGGCCAGCAGGGCTTGTCCCTCGGCGACCTTGACGAAATAGCCGATGATCGGTGCGGCGTGCAGGTCGGCCAGCGTCAGGTCCGTTCCCAACAGCCAAGGCCCTTCGGCTTTCAGCGAGGAGAGCGCCTGCAATGCCGTTCTTGCCTGCCGCAACCCGTTGGCGATCACGGCTTCGTCGGGCGGCGTTTTTTCCAGCCGCTCGACAGCGACATCCCAGACCATGGTCCTGTAGGCGTAGGCGTCGAGCAGGCCGGTGATCTGGTTCAGGCGTGCTCGAGGCCGAGGTTCGACCGGTTGCAGCGCCGGGCCGTCAAAGGCTTCGTCGACATAACGGGCAATCGCGCCGGTCTCGTAGAGGCGAAAGCCGTCCTGCTCGAAGGCCGGGATGCGGCCGAACGGCTGGTGCTCGAAATACCAGCCGGGAATGCCATCCGCGGCAAAGATGTCGACGGGCACGAGCTCGTAGCCGACGCCCTTTTCCTCCAGCACCAGCCGCACGATGCGCACATAGACGCTGTAGTCCGCGCCGTAGACGACGGGCTTGCCCATGCCGGTTGGGCTCAGGCCATCGCTTTCTGCAAATTCTCGTCGATCTTGTCGAGGAAGCCGGTGGTCGAAAGCCATGGCTGGTCGGGGCCGATCAGCAGCGACAGGTCCTTGGTCATGAAGCCGGACTCGACCGTCTGGATGCAGACCCTTTCCAGCGTCTCGGCAAAGCGCCTCAGTTCGGCATTGTCGTCGAGCTTGGCGCGGTGCGCGAGGCCGCGCGTCCAGGCAAAGATCGAGGCGATCGAATTGGTCGAGGTCTCCTCGCCCTTCTGGTGCTGGCGATAGTGGCGGGTGACGGTGCCGTGCGCGGCTTCCGCCTCGACGGTCTTGCCGTCCGGCGTCATCAGCACCGAGGTCATCAGGCCGAGCGAGCCGAAGCCTTGCGCCACCGTGTCGGACTGCACGTCGCCGTCATAATTCTTGCAGGCCCAGACATAGCCACCCGACCATTTCAGGCTCGAGGCCACCATGTCGTCGATCAGCCGGTGCTCGTACCAGAGTTTCTTCGCTTTGAATTCTGCTTCGAACTCCGCCTCGTAGACCTCCTGGAAGATGTCCTTGAAGCGTCCGTCATAGGCTTTGAGGATGGTGTTCTTGGTCGAGAGGTAGACGGGGTAATTGCGCAGCAGGCCGTAGTTCAGGGAGGCGCGGGCGAATTCGCGGATCGATTCGTCGAGATTGTACATGGCCATGGCGACGCCGGCGCCGGGTGCGTCGAAGACGTCGTGCTCGATCACCTGGCGGTCCTCGCCGACGAATTTGATCGTCAGCTTGCCCTTGCCGGGGAAGCGGAAGTCGGTGGCGCGGTACTGGTCGCCGAAGGCGTGGCGGCCGACGATGATCGGCTTGGTCCAGCCGGGCACCAGCCGCGGCACGTTCTTCATGATGATCGGCTCGCGAAAGATGGTGCCGCCGAGGATGTTGCGGATGGTGCCGTTCGGCGACTTCCACATCTTCTTCAGCTTGAATTCCTCGACGCGCTGCTCGTCGGGCGTGATCGTCGCGCATTTCACGCCGACGCCGTATTTCTTGATGGCGTTGGCCGAATCGATGGTCACCTGGTCGTTGGTGGCGTCGCGGTGCTCGATGCCGAGGTCGTAATATTCGAGCTTGAGGTCGAGATAAGGGTGGATCAGCTTGTCCTTGATGAACTGCCAGATGATGCGGGTCATCTCGTCGCCGTCGAGTTCGACGACCGGGTTCGCCACCTTGATCTTCGCCATGGAAAGAATGCCTCGCTTTTGGGGAACGGAACGGCCTTGCCCGCACGGCTGCCGGCCCTGGGATGCGGCCCGTATATCAAAGGCTTTTTGGCCGCGCAAACGGCGAACCGCGCCGTAGTGTCGGCATTCCTTGCGAAAGCTTCATTTTCGCCGCCAAATGTGGCAGGGGACTGCGAAATGCCGCAAACAGCAGTTCACTGACAACCATGGCCGCTACCCAGGATCCCGAAACCCCTCTTGCCTCCGGAACTCCAGCGTCCGGACCGGCGATCATCCTGGTCGAGCCGCAGCTCGGCGAGAATATCGGCATGGTTGCACGCGCCATGGCCAATTTCGGCCTTTCCGAGCTGCGGCTCGTCAATCCGCGCGACGGCTGGCCGAGCGAGAAGGCGCGTGCCGCCGCAAGCCGCGCCGACCACGTCATCGATGCCGTCAAGGTATTCGATGACCTGGCCTCGGCGGTTGCCGATTTGAACTTCGTCTTCGCCACCACGGCGCGCGCGCGCGACAATTTCAAGCCGGTGCGCGGTCCGGTCGAGGCGGGCAGGGCGCTGCGGGCGCGGCAGCGGGCCGGCCAGCGCACCGGCATCCTGTTCGGCCGCGAGCGCTTCGGCCTCTATAATGACGAGGTCGGCCTTGCCGACGAGATCGTCACCTTCCCCGTCGATCCAGCCTTCTCCTCGCTCAACATCGCCCAGGCTGCCCTGCTGATGTCCTATGAATGGATGAAGTCCGGCCTGGAAGACGAGACCAGGACCAACTTCTCCGGCCCCGAAATGCCGCCGGCTGCCAAGGAAGAATTGCACGGCCTGTTTGCGTATCTGGAAGGTGCACTGGAGGCGCGCGGCTATTTCCGCCCGGCAGCGAAGAAGCCGAAGATGGTCGACAATTTGCGTGCAGTGCTGACCCGCGCCGGCTTTGCCGAGCCGGAGCTTAAGGTGCTGCGCGGCATAATATCATCGCTGGACAGGTTCTCGCCGGCCATGCCGCGCGGCGACGGATCGCCCGGCGACGATCCAAGACGGCTTCCGGCAGCGGCCCGGCGCGCTGGCAAGGCGACAGACAAAGACTAGGTGTTTGTTCCCAACGGGAGCGCATAAAAAGCAATTGCCATTGACTGCCAGGGCGGGTGTGCTTCTTCTTCTGCTGGCGACGCCCTTAATCAGTGAGAGAGATCGTGCCCAGAGCTATCTTGCCCGCGTTTGTCTTATTCTGTCTGTTATCTGAAATGTCTGCGGCGTCGGAATTTGAAAAGCCATCGGGCACACTTCCCGCAAAGCAAGCCATTGAAAGATTGTTACCCAATTCCGTGCTCCGCGTCGGAATGCCTAGGCAAGAACTGGAGGAAGTTATCAGGTCACGCTATCCCGATTGGGAGCGTTCGGAAAAGAAACGAGCGCTCAACAACCGCAAGGACATGTCACTTTCACTGGAGGCTCGCTCTGCATATTTGCAGACCATCTCAATATCTCACGAAGAGAAAGAGCAGAACCTGATCTTCAGATATAGGTTTGCGTTGACGTCGCCGCTAACCGGCAGCCACGTCTACTCGATAGTATACGGAGTCGAGTCAAATACCTCGAACCTGATTTCAATAGACGACTGGGCCAACGGTTTGCATTCAAGATGGGGCGATGAGCATGGTGGCACGCGATCTGATGCGAAGGCACGTGCGACGTATTTCTTCGACACGGAATGGCGCTTAGTTGAGAATGCTGGGAACAAGTGCGCCCCGATATATCCGGCACTCTATCGCCTAGATGAAAAAACCGTCGGTGAGGTAGCTGCGGTATCAAGCCTTCTGGACGCAACGGGATGCACATTCAGTCGAGACAGCATTTTAGAGATCAAAGAAGGCGCAGTCGTTCAATCGACCTTCTACACCGTCGATTTTAGGCTTCAGGTGAACGACGTTTTGAAGCGGGTAGCATTTGGGCTTCAGTGAACAAAGCCGACTTTGTCAACGGCCCTAAGCTTCGAATCCCGCCACCTCACCAGTAACCGAATGTTATTCGATATGATCCATTGTCCGGCGAACGATGGGTCCTCGGATGTTCAATTCAAATATCGGGCGTCTTCGCTTTTTCTTCTATTCCGCGGCCTTGCTGGTTGCGGAAATCGTGACCTTTGTGCTGTGCGTCGTGCTGACCATCGGCATCGAGGGTTTGGCCAATTCGAAGCCCGGACCTTCCAGGGAAGGGCTGGCCGCGGCTGTTCTCGTTACCTCGCTGGTGATCGTTCTGTTACGCGCGAATTTCGCCTGGCGTCGAAGCCGCGACGCGCAAGGGTCGGGTTGGATCCTTTGGTCCTATATCGTGTTCTCGACCCTGTTTGCGATTCTGCAGGCCGGCACTGTTCTTGTCGTAAAATTCGACGGCGAAGATTCGCATTCCGGCCTTAACCTGCTGGGATTAGCTCTTGTCGGGCTGTGGGCCGCCATCTTGGCGGCCAAGCCGGCGGGTGGTGGCTCTGCGGATATGGCGTCATCCCTGAGTTTCGACGATTTCGACCCGCCCGGGCCGTTGCGCGGCGCCGCGGCGCTCCATTCAGCGTCAGCCGCCGGCGCGACGGCCCTGGCTCCAGCCTACGCCACGCGGGCCGCGCCGGTGCCGTCGAACCACCCTGCATCTCAACCTGCATCTCCGGCGAACGGCCGGCCGCGGCCCGGCGGCTTCGGCAAGCGCGGCCTTGTGTGACCGGCTCGCCGCATCAAGGCCATGATGGTTCCACATAGAAGCGGCCGGGATAAAGCATCATTGGCCGAAGCAGAAAGCATGGGCCGGGTCTTCCCTCGCGATCTCGTTTGTGATTCCCAGCCCTTAGTGATTCCCAGCCCTTAGTGACTCAATGACAATGACCGATCCATCGAGCGCCCGTCCGATCCTGATGTTCGATTCCGGCATTGGCGGCCTCACCGTGCTGCGTGAGGCGCGCGTGCTGATGCCTGACCGCCGCTTCATCTATGTCGCCGACGACGCGGCGTTCCCCTTCGGCGGCTGGGAGGAGCCGGCGCTGAGAACACATATCCTGGAGTTGTTCGCCAGGCTGCTCGAACGGTTTTCGCCGGCCATTTCGGTCATCGCCTGCAACACCGCCTCGACACTGGTCATCGATGCCTTGCGCGAGAAGTTTCCCGGCCACCCTTTCGTCGGCACCGTGCCGGCCATCAAGCCGGCGGCGGAACGCACGCGCTCAGGTCTGGTTTCGGTGCTGGCGACGCCCGGCACCGTCAAGCGCCAGTACACGCGCGACCTGATCAGCAAATGGGCGCAGAAATGCCATGTCCGCCTGGTCGGCAGCGACAGGCTGGCGGGATTGGCCGAAGCCTATATGCGCGACGGTTTTGTCGACGAGGACGCCGTGCGCGCAGAGATCGCGCCGTGCTTCGTCGAGCATGATGGGCTGCGCACCGACATCGTCGTGCTTGCCTGCACCCATTATCCGTTTTTGGCCAACCGCATGCGCAAGACAGCACCTTGGCCGGTCGACTGGCTCGACCCGGCCGAGGCGATCGCACGCCGCGCGCTGTCGCTGCTCGCCGATACCGAGGCCTGTTATCGCAGAGAGGCACTGCCCGAAGGCGCCGACCTTGCATTCTTCACCTCGAACAGCGCCGATTTTCCGACGCGCCGGCTGATGCAGGGTTTTGGCTTGGCGGTATCCTGACCGCAAGCAATTTTCGCTTTGGGAACATCACACCAGACAATGCGTTTTCCTCTCATCGGAAACGGGAGAAACCATCATGCCAGCCACCTCAAAAGCCCAGCAGAAAGCGGCCGGCGCGGCATTGTCAGCCAAGCGCGGCGAGACCAAGAAGGGCGCGCTCAAAGGCGCGTCGAAGGGAATGTATAAATCCATGAGCGAAAAACAGCTCGAGGAATTCGCCGAGACCAAGCGCAAGGGCCTGCCGGAAAAGAAGTCGAAACACTGATCGACTGGCCATTCTGACGGCGGATGCCGGTCAATAAAAGGCCCGCGGCTGAGCCGCGGGCCATGAAGTCTCAACGGGCGAGGACGAAAATTACCAGTTCCAGCCCCACCCGCAGCGCCGCACTTTGTAGCGGATGACCTTGCGATGACCGTGGCGCCACACCACCTTCTTCTTGACCACGATGCGGCAGACCTGGTGATGCCTGTGCCCATGCCAATGCCGGGCCTGCGCTGGCTCGGGCGCGACCGCCATCGTGCCGGCCATCACCGCGGCGCCTACCAACGTAAGGAAGAACTTCTTCATGCGAATTCCAGCTCCTCTGACTTCAGTCCCTTCCTGATGCCGCTGGCGCAACCTCCCGCCACATCCGGCACATTCTACAACCGTAACACTATCCGGTTCGGCGATTCGCGCCAGCCAGAAGCTTGACAGCGGTTAAATCTCCGTTTAACCAGCCCACCAACACCGGGCCGCAATGCCCGGTGGTTTTCTTTATGTGTGCAAGACGTTTGGGAAGCCGGTTTTACTTTCCTTATGTCTTGTTTGAAATGACGTGTCCCGTGGGTTTTCCGTCGCGTTGCGTGGAAAACCCTGTCAGGTCTCGAAAACGGAGGCCAGAGGAGGGCGCGTTTCCTTCACCCGGACCATGAGGTTCCGGGTGCATTGTTTTGAAAGGGAATGCGATGAGCAAGCGCGAATCCGCGAAGTACAAGATCGACCGCCGTCTTGGCGAAAACATCTGGGGCCGCCCGAAGTCCCCGGTCAACAAGCGTGAATACGGCCCCGGCCAGCACGGCCAGCGCCGCAAGGGCAAGCTTTCCGATTTCGGCCTGCAGCTGCGCGCCAAGCAGAAGCTGAAGGGCCACTATGGCGACGTTTCGGAAAAGCAGTTCCGCAAGGTCTATGAAGAGGCGGACCGCCGCAAGGGCGACACCTCGGAGAACCTGATCGGCCTGCTCGAATCGCGCCTCGACGCAGTCGTCTACCGCGCCAAGTTCGTGCCGACCATCTTTGCGGCGCGCCAGTTCGTCAATCATGGCCACGTCAACGTCAACGGCAAGCGCGTCAACATCGGCTCGTACCGCTGCAAGCCGGGCGATGTCATCGAAGTGCGCGAGAAGTCGAAGCAGCTGGTCATTGTGCTGGAATCGGTGGGCCTGGCCGAGCGCGACGTGCCCGATTATATTGAAGCCGATCACAACAAGATGACCGCGGCCTTCACGCGCATCCCCGGCCTGGCGGACGTTCCGTTTGCCGTGCAGATGGAACCGAACTTGGTCGTCGAATTCTATTCGCGCTGATCGTCGCGTTCGTCGCGATACAATCGAAGGCCGCCCGTCGAGGCGGCCTTTTCTTTTTTCGTTCCTTTTCCGCGGCGTGATTCCGAAATCGATTTCGATTTTCGGTCCGATGCGCTACTGCGGGCGGCAACAGGATCTTGGGGCCGACGCGCCGTGAACATGCAGCCAGACGCCGAAACGCTCGAACCGGTCGCCGACGCCGAAGGCGGCTTTCATCCTCTGTTTGCCGATGTGCCGTCCTCCGTCGAGTTCAACAAGCTGCGCAAACGGCTGTTGCGGCTTGCCCGCCAGGCGATCAACGATTTCTCCATGGTGAGGCCCGGCGACCGTTGGCTGGTCGCTCTGTCGGGCGGCAAGGATTCCTACGGCCTGCTTGCCGTTCTGCTCGATCTCAAATGGCGCGGGCTGCTGCCGGTCGAGCTGTTAGCCTGCAATCTCGACCAGGGCCAGCCGAACTTTCCCAAGCACATATTGCCCGATTATCTCGATAGATATGCCATTCCGCATCGCATCGAATATCAGGACACCTATTCGGTGGTCACCGACAAGCTGGCCGAGGGCAGCACCTATTGCTCGCTGTGCTCGCGGCTACGGCGCGGCCATCTCTATCGCATTGCCCGCGAGGAGGGCTGCTCGGCGCTGGTGCTCGGCCACCACCGCGAGGACATACTGGAAACCTTCTTCATGAACCTGTTCCATGGCGGGCGCCTGGCCGCCATGCCGCCGAAGCTGCTCAATGACGAAGGCGATGTCATGGTGCTGCGGCCGCTCGCCTATTGTGCGGAAGCCGATCTCGAGAAATTCGCCGGCGCCATGAAATTCCCGATCATTCCGTGTGATCTGTGCGGTAGCCAGGAAGGCCTGCAGCGCAACGCCATGAAGGCGATGCTCGACGACATCGAGAAGCGCATGCCCGGCCGCAAGGACACGATGATCCGCGCCATGACCAATGTGCGGCGTTCGCATCTGCTCGACAGGAAACTGTTCGATTTCGCCGCCCTCAATGAAACCCTCACCACCAGGCGTCCCGATGACATT
The DNA here is from genome assembly GCF_040320905.1 of Mesorhizobium sp. M0590. Lineage (NCBI taxonomy): Bacteria > Pseudomonadati > Pseudomonadota > Alphaproteobacteria > Hyphomicrobiales > Phyllobacteriaceae > Mesorhizobium > Mesorhizobium sp. M0590. Next base: position 137,273 of record NZ_JAMYQN010000016.1, on the reverse strand, counting down.
TGACGACAGCGCGATCGACTGGCTTGCCGACCTTCTGTCGGAAGCCGCCGTCGCCGAGATCATGCCGCGCTTTCGCCGGTTGAGCGAGGGCGACGTCCGTCGCAAGACCTCGGCCGCCGATCTCGTCACCGAGGCCGACGTCAATGCCGAACGGCTCATCACCGCCAGGCTGCGCCAGCGTTATCCCCACGCAATGATCGTCGGCGAGGAGGCCTGCTCAGACGACCCGACGCTGCTCGACGGTCTCGGCGACGCCGAACTCGCCTTCGTCATCGACCCGGTCGACGGCACCTTCAACTTCGCCTCCGGCGTGCCGCTGTTCGGCGTCATGCTTGGCGTCGTGATCAAGGGCGAGACGGTCGCCGGCATCATTCACGATCCCGTCGGCAAGGATTGGCTGATCGGCGTTAGTGGCGCCGGCAGCCATATCCGCCATGCCCATGGCAATCTGGAAAAGGTCCATGTCGCCAAACCGGCGCCGATGTCGGAAATGACCGGTGCGGTCTCATGGCACTATGTGCCCGAGCCGGACCGCTCACGTTTGGCGCGCAACCAGACCAAGTCGCTATCGCAGTTCAACTATCGCTGCGCCGCCCACGAATACCGCCTGCTGGCCAGCGGCCACGGCCATTTCGTCGTCTACAACAAGCTGATGCCTTGGGACCACCTGGCCGGCGTGCTGATCCATGCGGAGGCGGGCGGCCATGCCGCGCGCTTCGACGGCAGCGCCTATCTGCCGTCGCATGTCGGGGGTGGCCTGCTGGTCGCACCGGACCGGGAGAGCTGGCGGGAGCTGCGCCGTGAGCTCTGGGCGGAATAGCTCTTCGCTGCCAAAGTTGTCCAATCTTGTGCGAAACCGGAGATCTCGAATGAAACCTCGGTCCGCAATTGTTGCAACGGCCTTTGCCCTTGCCTTGGTTGCCGGTGTCCATGAAACAAGAGCTGGGGAACGCGCATGTCGCAGTCCCGACTCCGTCGACACCATAGACGAGATGTTCTCCGCGATCTTCGCCTGTTGGAAGCCGCCGCGCGGAAGCGCGGGCATGACCCTGACGCTGCAGTTCTGAATTCGCCGAAACGGCACGCTTATCGGCAAGCCGCGCGCCACCTACTCACATCTAGGGGACGATGGTCCGCTCAACCGGGCCTTCGTGGCTTCCGTCCTCGAGGCGCTCGACAAGGCTCTTCCACTGCCCGTTTCGGACAGTATGGGTGGAGCAATCGCAGGACGTACGCTGTTCCCTCGCTTCACCGCGGTCAGTGAGGGTGCATCCTAGGCGCACGCGCAATGGGCATTAAACCGGCGGGTTATGCGGCTGGAACAGTCTGCCGCGCTCGGCCAGCAGGATCATCAGCAGCGCCGCCACGGACACGCTGCAGAACCCGGCGGCCAGCGGCGTCACCGTGCCGTTGAAGGCTTGGCCGATCAGCGTGCCGAGAATGCCGCCAAGAAATGTCTGCATGAACCCAAGGATCGACGACGCAGTGCCGGCCAGGTGCCCCAGCGGCTCCATAGCGAGCGCGTTGAAGTTCGCGCCGAGCGCGCCTAACGGGACCATGGCGCAGGCAAAGAAGGTAATGAAGAGCCAGAGCGGCATCTTTATTTCGATGGAAACGACCAGCCAGGCAAGGCTGATGGCCAGAAACAGCAGCAGCGCGCTTTGCGACAGACGGCGCATGCCGATGCGGCCGACGAGGCGCGAGTTGAGGTAGTTCGAAAAAGCAAGCACACCGGCAACCCCCGCGAAGATGACCGGGAACACCTCGCCGACATTGAACACGCTAACATAGATCTGCTGGGCCGAGGCGATGAAGCCGAACATGGCGCCGAAGATGAAGGTGCTGGCGAAGGCGTAGCAGAGCGCGATGCGGTTGGTGAGAACGATGCGGAAGCCGCCGATGATGGAGGACAACGTCAGCGGCCGGCGATATTCGGGGTGTAGTGTCTCGGGCAGGCGCAGCAGCGACCAGGCGGACACGATCAGCGCGCCGGCTGCCATGGTGACGAAGATCACATGCCAGGTCGCAAACAGCATGATGAACTGGCCGATACCGGGCGCCACCACCGGAATGGCCATGAACACCATGAAGATCAAGGACATGACTTCGGCCATGCGCCTTCCGTCGAACGTATCGCGCACGATCGAGACGGCAATGACGCGCGTCGCCGCCGCACCGATGCCTTGCACGGCCCGGCATAGCAGAAGCGTGGTGAATGACGGGGCGATTGCCGCAGCGCCGGCCGCCAGGACGTAGATCACCAGCCCTGCGACAAGCGGCGCGCGGCGCCCGAAGCGGTCCGAGATCGGCCCGAAGAACAGCTGTCCGCCGCCAAAGCCAAGGATATAGGCGGTGACAACATATTGCCGGTGGTTTTCATTTTCGATGCCAAGCGAAGCGCCGATCTGCTGCAGCGCCGGCAAAATAATGTCGATGGCCAGCGAATTGAGCGCCATCAGCGCCGCGCACAGCGCAATGAATTCCCAGCGCGGAATAGGCAAGGTGCTTGCCTTTTGCTGCGCTTGTGCTTGCTGATCCACGGCCAGTCCGATCCTCAAACGAAAATGCGCCGGCTGGCCGACGCATCCATTCGTTGATTGCCCGATAATGGGCAGAACTTTTTGCCAAGGTGGGGGCTGCCCCGGCGCTTAGCGCATGACCCCCGAAAATCGCAGGCGGAAGGTCATACGCAGAAACAGAAGTCAGGCGGCGCCTTTGACGCTGACGCCCTTTTCGACGAGGAAGGTCTGCAATTCGCCCGCCTGGAACATCTCGCGGATGATGTCGCAGCCGCCGACGAACTCGCCCTTGACGTAGAGCTGCGGGATGGTCGGCCAGTTTGAATAGTCCTTGATGCCTTGCCGCAGTTCGGCCGACGTCAGCACGTCGACGCCCTTATAGTCGGCGCCGATGTAGTCGAGGATCTGCACGACCTGGCCGGAAAATCCGCATTGCGGGAAGCCGGGCGTGCCCTTCATGAAGAGAACGACGTCGTTGCCCTTCACTTCATTGTCGATGTAGTCGTTGATGCCGCTCATGGAATACCCTTTCATGCCTGTGGGAGTCAGGCTCGAACATTACCCTTCAAATAAACCCATGGGTTGCGCGAAACAAGATGTTTGCCGCCTTGCCACGCAAATGGCGCAAAGGAACGTCTGATCTTGGGCCAAGAGCGTTGGCCACCATCTTTCCCGAGGCGCGATGAAAAGACGATATCTCGCCGGGTTCCTCCTCGCCGTTCTGTTCGCCGCACTGTCCTTGATCTGGTGGGCCAGGTCGCCGAGACAGCCATCTCTCGTCGTCGGCGGTGAATTACCGGCGCCGTGCCGCGATACGAGCTTCGAGGCGGTCGCCTATGTCGTCTGCGAAATCGATCTGCGCCGCTATGACGTCGGTGTGTTCCACACAGGCCTCGACGGCAAGGCTTTCGGTTCACTGGACAAATTCGACAAGGCGATGGCGGATCAGGGCCGGACGGTGCTGCTCGCCATGAACGCCGGCATGTATCACCAAGACCTGACCCCAGTCGGCCTTCTCGTCGAAGACGGCCGGGAGAAGGCGCCGATCAACGTCGCCGACAGCGGAGGCAATTTCTTCCTGAAACCGAATGGCGTATTCCTGGTCCGCAAGGACGGCAAGGCGGCGGTCATGGAGACAAGCGCCTATGCTGCGACCAGACTGGACGTGATGTTTGCCACGCAATCCGGCCCGATGCTGGTGATAGACGGCCGGCTTCATCCCCGCTTCGAGCAGAACGGCACATCACGCTATATCCGCAATGGCGTCGGCGTGCGTGACGAAAATACGGTCGTGCTGGCGATCTCACGCTCTGAAGTCAGCCTCGGCAGCTTCGCACGGCTATTCCGGGATGCGCTCGATTGTCCCAACGCGCTTTTCTTCGACGGGGTCGTTTCGGCGCTGTCGAACGGCGAGCGGATGATTGTGGGTGGAAAGTATCCGGCGGGGCCGATCATTGCCGTGACCGGTAAGAAGCTTGCGAGCCGGTAACTGCAAGAGAGCTCAGTCCGGCACGCTGGTCTGCAGGGCAAGCGCGTGCAGTACGCCGCCCATGTTGCCCTTCAGCGCGTCATAGACCATCTGGTGCTGCTGGACGCGGCTTTTGCCGCGAAAGCTTTCGGCCACAACCTCAGCCGCATAATGGTCGCCGTCGCCGGCCAGGTCGCGAATCGTCACCTTGGCGTCCGGAATGCCTTCCTTGATCAGCCGTTCGATGTCGTGGGCGTCCATTGCCATGTGAGGATTCCTTGTTCAGGTCGTGATCTCATAGATATGGTCGAAATGGCGGATGAACCACAGGGAAAGGGGCCCACTCGATCACATCACGGGTCCACGACCTCATTTGCCATGAAGCGAGGGAACCAGGATTCGTGGGCGGCGGTCAATTCGCTGACCGGTATCGCACGCGCCTCGCCCAGCTTCAGTTCGCTGCCGCCGGTCGAGCCGATCCACGGCGCAAAAACGCCGAGCTTGTTTTGCTGTTCGCGAATGGCGTCCCATTGCTCGCTCTGCGGGTCGATCGACAGCGTCAGCAGATAACGGCCCTGGTCCTCGCCGAACCAGACCGGGATCGGATCTGCACCGATCAGGCCGGGAATGGTCGCGCCGATGCCGGAGGCCATCGCCATCTCGGCCAGCGCCACCGCGATGCCGCCATCGGAAACGTCATGCGCCGCGGTAACAACACCGGAGGCGATCAGTGCCCGCACATGGTCGCCGACCCGCTTCTCGTGGCCGAGATCGACCGGCGGCGGCGGGCCGTCGGCGCGGCCAAAGATGTCGCGCATATAGACCGACTGGCCAAGATGCGAGCCCCATATCGTCGGGGCGCCGACCAGCACGATCATCTGGTCTTCGGCGGCAAAGCCGATGCGCACCATTTTCGACCAGTCGGCAATCAGACCGACGCCGCCGATGGTTGGTGTCGGCAGGATGCCTTGGCCGTTGGTCTCATTGTAGAGCGAGACGTTGCCGGAGACGATCGGGAAGCCGAGCGCCCTGCAGGCATCGCCAATACCTTTCACCGCGCCGACCAACTGACCCATGATCTCCGGCCGTTCCGGATTGCCGAAATTGAGGTTGTCGGTGGCCGCGAGCGGCAGAGCACCGGTGGCGGTAAGATTGCGCCAGCATTCGGCAACCGCCTGCTTGCCGCCCTCGTAAGGGTCGGCCTCGCAATAGCGCGGCGTCACGTCGGAGGAGAAGGCGAGCGCCTTGGTCGGATGACCATCGACGCGCACGACACCGGCGTCGCCGCCGGGAAGCTGCAGGGAATTACCCTGGATCAGCGTGTCGTACTGCTCCCACACCCAGCGGCGCGAGGAAAGGTCCGGTCCGCCCAGCAGCTTGAGGAGTGCGTCGGCCACATCGGTTCGCGGCGCATCGCCAGCCAATGGCGCCGGTTTCTTCGGCTCGACCCAGGGACGGTCATATTCCGGCGCCTGGTCGCCGAGATCCTTGATCGGCAGGTTGGCGACCTCGTCGCCCTGGTGCAGCACGCGGAAGCGCAGATCGTCGGTGGTCTTGCCGACGATGGCAAAATCAAGGCCCCATTTGTGGAAGATCGCCTCGGCCTGTTTTTCCTTTTCGGGGCGCAGCACCATCAGCATGCGCTCCTGGCTCTCCGAAAGCATCATCTCATAGGCGCTCATGCGCTCTTCACGCACCGGCACCTTGTCGAGGTCGAGCTCGATGCCGAGGTCGCCCTTGGCGCCCATCTCGACCGCCGAGCAGGTGAGACCAGCGGCACCCATGTCCTGGATGGCGATAACGGCGCCGGACGCCATCAGTTCGAGGCAGGCTTCGAGCAGGCATTTTTCGGTGAAGGGATCGCCAACCTGGACCGTGGGCCGCTTCTCGTCGATCTTGTCGTCGAACTCTGCCGAGGCCATGGTGGCGCCGCCGACGCCGTCGCGCCCGGTCTTGGCGCCGAGATAGACGACCGGAAGGCCGACGCCCTTGGCCTCGGACAGAAAGATTGCGTCCGTCTTCGCGAGGCCCGCGGCAAACGCATTGACCAGGATATTGCCGTTGTAGCGGGCGTCGAAATTGACCTCGCCGCCGACCGTCGGCACGCCGAAGGAATTGCCATAGCCACCGACGCCGGAAACGACGCCGGCAACGAGGTGTTTGGTCTTGGGATGGTCCGGCGCACCGAAGCGCAGCGCGTTCATCGCCGCGATCGGCCGCGCGCCCATGGTGAAGACATCGCGCAGGATGCCACCGACGCCGGTCGCAGCTCCCTGATAAGGCTCGATATAGGAGGGGTGGTTATGGCTCTCCATCTTGAAGACGACGCAGTCGCCGTCGCCGATGTCGACCACACCGGCATTCTCGCCCGGGCCCTGGATGACTTGCGGCCCGGTGGTCGGCAGCGTGCGCAGCCACTTCTTCGAGGATTTGTAGGAACAATGCTCGTTCCACATCGCCGAAAAAATACCAAGTTCGGTAAAGCTCGGTTCGCGCCCGACCAGGTCGAGGATGCGTTGGTACTCGTCGGGCTTCAGCCCGTGCGCGGCAATGAGTTCCGGAGTGATCGGCACGGAATTGGAAATGGTCATGGTCGGCAAATTGTGTCCTTGGGATCGAGTCCCGTCTTATCGCAAGCTTTGCAGCCGATACACCCCGTTAGATGACTAAAACGATGGAAAGCAACAGCTGACGGCAAGTAGCGAAAGATCGCCACTCGACCCGCCAGTTTCAAGCCGGTTCAGGAAAAGCTGTCGTAGCCGGCGCGGCCCTCGTCCAGAAGCCGCCGGATCACCGCGACGCCGTGCGCGATATCGTCCCGCTGTCGCGGCTGCGAGATGCCAAACCGCACGCCGTGAAAGGCCTGTTCAGAACGCCCTGCCTTGAACTCATCCTCGTCGTCGATGAGCACGCCATGTTCGAGGCAGGCCTGTTTGAAAGTGCCGGAAAGCCACGGGTCGGGCAAAGTGAGCCAGACGAACGGCACATTATCCAGCGCCTTGAAGTCGAAGCCGTCGAGTGTCTCGCGCACGATCGCGATGCGCGCACCGATCTCGGCAATGCTGCGCTTGCGCATCTCGGCGGCCTGACTGGACAGCACCAGCCGGCTGCCCACCTCCGCCAGCAGAAACGGCAGGCCGCCCGTCATCATCTTGTGGGCAACCCGGATGCGGTGACGATAGGCCGGCGGGCAAGCGAGCCAACCGCCGCGAACACCCGCCGCGACCGATTTCGAGAGGCCGCCGGCAACGATGGTCCGTTCGGGAGCATATTCGGCCATTAAAGGCGTTGGGTCATCGGTCAGTCCGCCATAGAGATCGTCCTCGATCAGGACGACGTTATATTGACGGGCGACATGCGCGATTGCCTCGCGGCGCGATGCCGACAGCGTTGTCAGTGTCGGGTTCTTGGCCGTCGGCATCAAAAACATCATCTTCGGGTGCTTTTGCGCACAGACGCGCTCGAAATCCTGGGGATCGATGCCCTCGTCGTCCGCCACCACCAGTGCGGTCCGGCGACCGATCAAGCCGGCGCTGCGGGAAATCTGCGAATAGGTGAGGTGCTCGAAGACGACATAGTCGCCGGGGGAGGTGAGCCCCGCAATGGTTGCCATCACCGCGGCGTGGGTGCCGAGCGTGGGAACGATGGCATCCGCCGCCGGGCGAAAGGAATTGCGCGACAGCCAGCGCCTGCCGGCTTCGAACCAGCGGTCCGGGAAATCACGCGTGTAGCTTGAAATCTCATGCGGATGGTCTTGCGCCGTGCGTGTCAACACGTCAGCGACGATGGCACCCTGGCCGACATCCGGTGCGGCGGTGCTATCGAAGCGCAGCTTGTCGCCGGGCGCATCCATATAGCGCGTGCCTTGTTCGACCGGCCCCAGGAAATCCGGCTTTGCGCTCTCCGACTGCTGAGCGAGAACATAGGTTCCGCGGCCGACCTCGCCGCTGACCAATCCCCGCTCGCGCAGCAATTGATAGGCCCTGCCAACCGTGCCGACGGTCGTGCCGATGTCGTATGCCAGATCGCGCTGCGGCGGCAGCTTTGCCCCTGCACCGATCAAGCCGCGGTCGATGTCCGTCTCGATGGAATCGGCAAGCCGCTGATAGAGCGGTCCAGTGCCGGCGGTAAGGTCTGGAAGCCAAGTTGTCATGGTGACAATTTTCTACATTGCACCGAAATGAGAGTCAATACATATGAAACGGGCAATACAAAAGGGCACAATTGCAATCTTGGCAGAAAGAAAATGGGTACAATAGAGACAATCCGCTACGCCGCAGTTGAATTGCAGGTGCAGGTGGCGCGCCCGCCGGGCAGGCCAACCTATGTCAGTCGGCTGGTGCGTACGCTCAGATCCTTCGCGAGGTGGATCGACGGGTTAATGGATCGCCGGCGCAGCCGGCTGGTCCTGCTCGAGATGACTGACGACCAGCTCAAGGACATCGGTATCTCGCGTTGCGATGCCCATCGTGAGGGGCTGAGGGCGTTTTGGGACTGAGAAGCAGCCGGATGCTCCGTCTCGAACGTCGCGTGGCATATCGGCGGTTAGACGAGAGCGTCAATATCGACATCGGAACCAACGCGATCTTCTTCATCACTGAGATACCATCCTCCTTCGTGCCCTCACAGCATTCGCTCGCGACGTCTCCAGTGAATAGGGGTATTGCTGAAAATAGCTAATTCCCTTATTTTCGGGATAACGAAGGAGATGACCGTGGCAAGTTTCACCCTCACAGATCTCGGCAACAAATCCGGCGAGGTTGTTGAGGCCGCGTTCCGCGGCCCTGTTGACATCACCAAGCGCGGCAAGCGCAAGTTCGTTCTCCTGACGGCAGAGCAGTTCGACCGCATCACCAGTCGCAGCGCGCAACGGGCACACCGCGTCGAGGATCTGTCGGCCGAGGAACGCGACAGGCTTCTAACCGGCCTCGACGCAGTCGCGCGAGATGATGTTCGGGATGACTGAACCCGGCCACGGACAGATCATTCTCTATTCCTATTTGTGGGCGAGGGAATATGACCGGGGCGAGGAAAGCGGACGCAAGGCGCGGCCGACTTGCGTTATGCTGATCGTTGCCGGCAAGAATGGCCGCAAGCAGGCCCTGCTCTTTCCAATCACGAGCCAGCCGCCACGACCTGGCGCGCACTATGTTGAGATTCCTGAGACCGAGGCCCGCCGCGCCACCCTCTTTACCCCAGCCTGGGTTATCGTCGACGAATTCAACACCGATGATCTCGCGACGAGCTGGGCGCTCGAAGATGCCAAGCCGCTCGGCCAATTCACGCGCAAGTTCATGTCACGGATCGCTGGCGAAGCTGCTGCGGCGATCCGTGCAGGCGCCGCGCGAACCGTGCCAAGACGCTAAAGGCTGCCGCGGCGGGAGAGCATCATCGCGGATGAACGCCCGCCGCCCTGATCCGCGTGACACCGTGGTCCACAAGCACCGCCACGATGCACAGCATCAGAAAGAGCCCGGTGATGGCCAGAGCCGAGACGGCGACGCTGGTCGCGCCGTTCTTGGCGAGATCGAGGAACGGGTAGGGCACTTCACCGGCAATCGGCGCCCGCAGCAGCGCGTAGGCCAGATAGGCGATCGGATAGATCATCCACCAGGAGATGTCGCGCCACCGCGTCGAGCCGTCGGCGCCTGCCACAAGCCACCACAGCACGAACAACACCGGCGTCACATAGTGCAGGAGCACATCGCAGAGCAGGAACAGCCCTTGCGGCTGCCAAAGCTGCGCCAGGACCGTTGCATAAACGATGAGGACCAGCGTTATGGCGACGGCTACGCCCGCCCGCATCCGTGGCGCGGAAAAGGCCGGAAACCAGGCATAACCCGTCGACGACAGCAACGAGGCATGGACGAGCACCGCGCCGATGTTGGTCAGGATGGTGAAGAAGCTGAAATAGAAGACCAGCGAGCCGGCAAAGCCGCGGCCGGCTTCCATTGATGCCGGGACGGTGATGCAGAGCTGCAGGACGAGCCCGGCCAGGCCGACGACCAGACCGGTGATCTGCAGCACGCGACCCATTGGGCTAGGCAGCAGCGCCGCAGGCCGGATTGCCCGCCTGCCAGCGGGCAATGTCCGAGCCGATGCGGGCGCCGAGCGGTTCCGCCATCAATGGGCCGAACACGTCGACGCGGCTCGAATTGCCTTGCGCCTGCACGACCAGCAACGGCTTTCCACCATAATGTTTGGCCGGCACCAGCAGGAAGCGCGGCGTGCCGCTGAACGAATTCAGCTCGTTGGCCATCTGGTAAGATTTGAAGGCAGGGTCCTTGCTGGCGATCCAGCATTTGTGGGCAGCTATTGCCACCTGCTCCATGGCAAGCAGTGACGCACTCTTGCCCGCCGGCGCCGGCGCGCTCTTCGGGCCTGACTGGCAGGAGGCGAGTACAAGCCCGGCGGCAGTAGCGACGGCGAGGCGCGTGGTCGTCGGTCTCATGTTCAAGCGGCGCCCATCTCGAGTTCGGACAGAAAGATCTTCAGACCGTCTGTCATCTCACCCCAGACGCGCGACAGCGCGGGATGCTGCAAGGCTATTTGCTCGTAGGCATCGAATTTCGGATAGGCGTCAAGCAAATCGGGGCGGCCCATCGTTGTCCTGAAATTGTTGAAGACGAAGCGGGTCGGCGTCAACCACGCATCGGCAAAGGAGATGTCGTCGCCGAGCGCGAACGGGCCATGCGCCATGCGGGCCTCGATTGCCGCAAGCCCGTGATGCAATCGGGCGAACTGTGCCTTGATCTCCGCCTCGTTGCGCTGCGGCACGAAATAGAGTTCGAACAGCTTCATGGTCGGGGCGAGCACGTCAAGGTCGGTGATGCGGGCGAACATGCGCACCAACGCCCGGTCTTTCGTATCCTTGGGCAGCAGCGCCGGCTCGGGGAAACGCTCCTCCAGATATTCGGCAATGACTACCGATTCGACGATCGTTTCGCCGGAACCGGTGATCAGCACCGGAATCCTGTTGAGCGGCGAGATGGCACGAAATGCCTCGGGGATGGGGAACCCCGGCGGCGGTGCCATGAGCTTGAGCGGCACGTTCTTGATGTAGGCCAACGCCCGCACGATCGACGAATAGGGCGACAACGGCCGCGAATAGAGTTTCATGACCGTCGCTCCAGGAGGAAAATTGAAGGTATCAAGCGGCGATGCCCAGCGCGCTTTCGAACAGCGCCCGGCCGTCGCTTCCGCCATGCGCCGCTTCGATCAGGTTCTCGGGATGCGGCATCAGGCCGAGCACATTGCCATGGCCGTTGACGATGCCGGCAATGTCGTTGATCGAGCCGTTGGGATTGGTGCCTACGGCATAGCGGAACACCACCTGGCCTTCGCCTTCGAGGCGGGCCAGCGTTTCGGCATCGGCAAAATAATTGCCGTCATGGTGCGCCACCGGCGCGCGGATGATCTGGCCCGGCTGATAGCGGCGGGTGAACATCGTGTTGGCGTTGGCGATCTGCAGCTTCACCTGACGGCAGACGAATTTCAGCGAGGTATTGCGCATCAATGCGCCCGGCAGCAAGCCGGCCTCGACCAGGATCTGGAAGCCGTTGCAGACGCCGATGACCGTGACGCCCTTGGCCGCCCTTTCGGCCACAGCCCGCATTACTGGCATGCGCGCGGCAATGGCGCCGCAGCGCAGATAATCGCCGAACGAAAAGCCGCCGGGAATGGCGATCAGGTCGACATCGGGAATTTCGGTGTCGGTCTGCCAGACGGTGACCGGCGGCGTGCCGGAAATCTTGGTCAGCGCCGCGATCATGTCGCGGTCGCGATTGAGGCCGGGGAGCAGGACGACGGCTGATTTCACCTCAGGCGATCTCCACCGCGTAATTCTCAATCACCGTATTCGCCAGAAGCTTGTCGCACATGGCTTTCAGATCGGCCTCGGCCTTGGCGCTGTCGCTCTCGGCCAATTCGACGTCGAAAACCTTGCCTTGCCGCACCTGGCCGATGCCGCCGAAGCCCATTCCGGACAGCGCATGCTCGATTGCCTTGCCTTGTGGGTCTAGCACGCCGTTCTTGAGGGTTACGGTAATGCGGGCCTTGATCACGCTGGACATGCTCCTGTTCATCTGTTGAGCGGGCAAGCCGTCAGTGCGGCTTGCCTTTGACGCCGTCGGTCGATGCGACGAGCACCGGCCCGGCCGGACGCGGTGGCTCGTTCTCGTTCATGATGCCGAGACGGCGGGCAACTTCCTGATAAGCCTCGACCAGCCCGCCCATGTCGCGGCGGAAGCGGTCCTTGTCGAGCTTGTCCTGCGTCGCCACGTCCCACAGCCGGCAGGAATCCGGCGAGATCTCATCGGCAACGACGATGCGCATCATATCGCCTTCGAACAGGCGGCCGCATTCGATTTTGAAATCGACCAGCTGGATGCCGACGCCCATGAACAGGCCGGAAAGGAAGTCGTTGACGCGAATGGCCAGCGCCATGACATCGTCGATCTCCTGTGGGCTCGCCCAGCCGAAGGCGGTGATGTGCTCTTCCGATACCATCGGATCGTCGAGCGCATCGGCCTTGTAATAGAATTCGATGATCGAGCGCGGCAGCACTGTGCCTTCCTCGATGCCCAGGCGCTTGGCCAGCGAGCCGGCGGCGACGTTGCGCACCACCACTTCGAGCGGGATGATCTCGACTTCCTTGATCAGCTGCTCGCGCATGTTGAGCCGGCGGATGAAGTGGGTCGGAATGCCCATCCGGTTGAGATGATTGAAGATGTGCTCGGAAATGCGGTTGTTGAGCACGCCTTTGCCATCGACGATTTCATGCTTCTTCTTGTTGAAAGCGGTAGCGTCGTCCTTGAAGAACTGGATCAGCGTGCCAGGCTCCGGTCCCTCATAAAGGATCTTGGCCTTGCCTTCATAAATGCGGCGGCGATTTTTCATCTGATTTTTCTCTGGATTTGCGGGCAGGCGGCAAGCGACCAGTTCCTGTCCGTCTGCCTAAAATAAGATGGCGACGGTGGGGTTCAATGCCGGTGTCTATCCCAATCGCACTGTTTGCTCAATCGGCAAATCCTTTCAATCAACCGCTTTCGGGCACCGAAATGCCGCAGCGCAGCAAGCAATGTAGCATATTGACCGGCCGGCGCCCTTTTGGTTTGTGCTCCGGCAACACATATTGGCACAACGAATCGGATTTCACGGAGGGATGCCATGAGCAGCATGAAAGACCGCGAAGAGGGCTTTGAGCGCAAATTCGCATTCGACGAGGAACTTCGGTTCAAGGCTGCGGCACGCCGCAACAGAGCGCTCGGCCTGTGGGCTGCCGAAAAGCTCGGCAAGTCCGGCGCCGATGCCGACGCTTATGCCAGGGAAGTGGTCGTCAGCGACATCGAGGAAGCTGGCGATCACGACGTTTTCCGCAAGATACGCAAGGATTTCGATGCCGCCGGCATCGACCAGTCGGACCATCAGATCCGCCGCACCATGGATGAATTGATGGCGCAGGCGATCGAGCAGATCAAGAACACCTGATCCCCATCGATACTCTTCGAACGCTGGACCAATCGACCGCCCGGCCTCACCGGGCGGTTTTTCTTTGCCTTTGCGGTCATTTCCGGCTGAATTGCTGCAAGCAAAGAGGAAATCGCCAATGTCCCTGAAGTCACGCCTTGCGGCCGACGAGACGCTGTTCACCGCATGGTCCGGCGTGCCGGATGCGTTGACGGTCGAGATACTGGCCAGGCAAGGGTTCGACGCGGTTACGCTCGATATGCAGCATGGTGGCCATCACGAGGATAGCGTACTGCGCGGGCTTGTGCCGGTGCTGGCCGCCAACAAGCCGGCTTTGGTACGCATCCCGGTCGGCCGCTTCGACATGGCCAGCCGTGCGCTTGACTTCGGCGCCGAGGCGGTGATCGCCCCGATGGTGAATTCGGTGGCGGACGCAAAGCTGTTTGCTGCCGCAATGAAATACCCGCCACTCGGCGAGCGCTCCTGGGGCCCGACCTATGCTTTTCCGCGCCATGGCAAGGGCGACTATGCCGACTGGCTGCGCGACAGCAACCAGCGCACCATGGCGTTCGCCATGGTCGAAACGCGGGCCGCGCTTGATGCACTCGACGGCATCCTCGACACGCCGGGCATCGACGGTATCTTCCTTGGCCCGTCGGATTTCTCGATCGCCTGGTCGAAGGGCACCACCGTCAGTTCGACGCTGGAGAGCATGATGGGGACCGTCGCCTCGATCGCCGAGCGCACCCGCAAAGCCGGCAAGCATGCGGCGATCTATGTGATGGAACCGGCCATCGCCGGTCGCGTGGTGTCGATGGGTTACCGGCTGCTGGCGATGGGTTCCGAGCATTCGCTGATTTCGCTTGGGGCAAAGACCCTGCTGAACAGCGTCAGGGATTCGATCGGTTCCTAGAGCAATTCCAGGAAAAGTGTGAAACGGTTTTCCGTCCGGAATTGCGTCAAAACAAAGAGATAGAGCGGTTCGCCGTTTCCGTGAAACGGTGAACCGCTCTAGAGATCCGTCAGGAATTTCGCGAACGTCATCGAGCCTTCAGGCCAGGGGCCGAAGCCGGAATCCGCGTTGAGATGACCGGCATCCCCGGCGTCGATGAACAGCGAGCCCCACGCCCCGGCAATGTCCTCGGCGACGCCGAAGGCGCAGAACGGGTCGTTGCGGCTGGCGATCACCACCGACGGAAACGGCAGCGGGTCGCGCGGATAGGGGCCGAAGGTCATCAGGTGCCTCGGCTTTATCTCTGGATTGGCGACATCGGGCGGCGCCACGAAGAAAGCGCCGGCGACCGGCCTCTCGAACCGAGGCAACGCTTGAATGACCGCCGCGACGCCAAGCGAATGGGCGACGATGACGACCGGCCGCTCGGCCTCGTTAACCGCCTTGGCGACACCGGCCGTCCAATCCTCGCGCACCGGCTTCGACCATTCCGCCTGTTCGACGCGGCGCGCTGTCGATAGTTTCGACTGCCAGCGGCTCTGCCAATGATCGGGGCCGGAATTGGTGTAGCCCGGCACGATGAGAATATCTGCTTCCCTGACTTTCATGGCGCGCATGTAGCGAGAGGCGCTGTCGGGTGCAACCGGGTATGAACTCAACAGCGACACGCAAACGGCCGCTCACGAGCCCGGTTCTGCTCGCTATTGTGAACACCCTGTTCGCTTCTTGCGCTCTTGTGTGAACGATCGCGATCAACGATCTGTCGCCAGGAAAGAATGGCTGTTCCGAGATTTTGGCACGGACATGGCGTAGAATGATTGATGGCGCCGGATTTCTCTGTTGGAAGCTTGTCGAGCGCCGCCTGAACGGAGCACTTTGATGAGCGAACTGCCTTTTGCCGCGACGACCCCGGTCAGCGTTGCCCGCGTCGGCTTGCGGGCGCGCGATGCAGACAATCTCGCTGCCTACTATCGCAAAGTCGTCGGTTTGCAGGAACTGAGCCGCGCCGGCGGCACGATTACGCTCGGCGCAGTCAATCGCCCTTTGCTCGACATCGAAGCGGATCCGGCCGCGAAACCCGATGACCCGCGCAGCGCCGGTCTTTTCCACACCGCCTTCCTGCTACCCAGCCGGGCCGATCTCGGCCGCTGGATCAATCACGCCATCGCCGGCAAGATCGGCATCGAGGGCGCATCCGATCATCTGGTCAGCGAGGCTCTTTACCTAACCGATCCGGAAGGCAACGGCATCGAGATCTATGCCGACCGCCGTCCGCAGGACTGGAAATGGAACGGTGACAAGATAGCGATGGCGACGGAGCGGCTGAACATTCCGTCGGTCGTTGCCGAGGTGCCGGCCGGCGACACCGGCTGGCAGGGCGCGCCGGAAAACAGCATTATCGGCCACGTCCATTTGCGGGTCGGCAGGCCGGAAGAAGCCGAAGCATGGTGGCATCAGGAGTTCGGTTTCGACACAGTGGCAAAGTACGGTGGCGCGGCGGTGTTCCTGTCGTCCGGCGGCTATCATCACCACATTGGCGCAAATGCGTGGCAGAGCGCGGGCGCCGGTCGCCGCGATCCCGCCCGCTCCGGCTTGGCCTGGGTCGAGATGCGCTCGGACAATGCCGCAAGCGAGACCACCCGCGAGGATCCGTGGGGCACGGTAATAAGGACGGTTCCCGGTAAGGCGTAGGTTAGAGGTTCGCTTTTTCGAGCAAGCGGCCAAGCATGAGCAGGCCCGCTGGCCATACGCCCAGGCGGGCCTCGTTTCCCATATGGCCGAGATCGCCGGCATCGGCGATATCCGCGCCCCAGGCTGCGGCAAAAGCGGTCGCCTTGTCGAAGGTGACGCGTGGGTCGCTGCGGCTCGCCACCACCAATGCCGGGAAGGGCAGGCGCTTCAGCGGCATCGGCGCGAACGGGCGCACCGCGTCGAATGAGGGATCGGCATCCTCGACGTTGGTCGCGGCAACCAGGAATGCCGCCGCGACCTTGTCGAGTTGGCTTTGACTGGCGCCGGCAGCCCACTTCACCGCCGTCGCCACCGCCAGCGAATGCGCAAGCAGCACGACGCGGCGCGGTGCGGCGGCCACCGCGGCATCCACCTGGCCGATCCAGTCTTCAGGCTTTGGCCGGTCCCACTCGGCCTGCAGCACGCGGCTCGAATTGGGGAACACCCGGCACCAATGCGACATCCAATGATCCGGCCCGGAATTGCCGCGCCCGGGCAGGGCAAGGAAATCGAAATCTCCGGCCGACGAAATCATCAGGCTTCTCCGAACACTCTGCTGAAGATCGTATCGACGTGCTTGGTATGATAGCCCAGATCGAATTTCTCGCGGATCTCGGCCTCGGGCAAGGCTGCGACAACGTCCTTGTCGGCCAGAAGTTCCTCAAGAAAATCAGCGCCTTGCTCCCACACCTTCATGGCATTGCGCTGCACCAGCCGGTAGGCGTCCTCGCGCGAAACGCCGGCTTGCGTCAGCGCTAGCAGCACGCGCTGCGAATGCACGAGGCCGCGGAATTTGTTCATGTTCTTCAGCATGTTGTCGGGGTAGACGAGCAGTTTGTCGACAACGCTGGTCAGCCGCGAGAGCGCGAAATCGAGCGTCACCGTCGCGTCGGGCCCGATCATGCGCTCGACCGAGGAATGCGAGATGTCGCGCTCGTGCCACAGCGCCACATTCTCCATTGCCGGCAATGCGAACGAGCGCACCATGCGGGCAAGGCCGGTCAGGTTCTCGGTCAGCACCGGGTTGCGCTTGTGCGGCATCGCCGACGAACCCTTCTGTCCGGGTGAAAAGTACTCTTCTGCTTCAAGTACCTCGGTGCGCTGCAGATGGCGCACCTCGATCGCCAGCCGCTCGATCGACGAGGCGATGACGCCGAGCGTGGCGAAGAACATCGCATGGCGGTCGCGCGGAATCACCTGCGTCGACACCGGCTCCGGCTTCAGTCCGAGTTTCTTGGCCACGTATTCTTCGACATAAGGGTCGATATTGGCGAAGGTGCCGACCGCACCAGAGATGGCGCAGGTGGCGATGTCCTCGCGTGCGTGCACCAGCCTCTGGCGGCAACGCGAGAATTCGGCATAGGCCTGCGCCAGCTTGACGCCGAAGGTGGTCGGCTCGGCATGGATGCCGTGGCTGCGGCCGATGGTAATGGTGTCCTTGTGCTCGAAGGCGCGGCGCTTGAGCGCCGCCAGCAGCCCGTCAATGTCGGCCAGCAGGATGTCGCTGGCGCGGGTGAGCTGCACGGCAAAACAGGTGTCGAGAACGTCGGAGGATGTCATGCCTTGGTGGATGAAGCGGGCATCCGGCCCGACGAATTCGGCAAGATGGGTGAGAAAGGCGATGACGTCATGCTTGGTGACCCGCTCGATCTCGTCGATGGCGTCGACGTCGAACTTCGCCGCTCCGCCTTTCTCCCAGATGGTCTTGGCGGCCTCCTTCGGGATGACGCCGAGCTCGGCCAATGCGTCGCAGGCGTAGGCCTCGATCTCGAACCAGATGCGGAACCGGGTTTCGGGCGACCAGATGGCCACCATTTCCGGCCGGGAGTAGCGAGGGATCATCAGTCGGTCCTGACTTGCGAGAGCATTTGCCCGCGTCCTATCAGAGGCAGGCAAAATGCTCAACGTTGCTGGCGCGCAAACCAGACACTGGCGACAGCGAGCGCAATGAAACCGAGCGGAAAATACAGCCGGATGCCAAGGACGACGAACTGGTAGAGTGCCGTCAACATCGTGAACACGAACTGGAAAACCCAGGTGATGGTGAACGCGAGCGCATGCCATTGGACATAGTAGGAGCGGTATTGCAGCCCAAAGAGGCCGCCGGTGACGGCGATCGTCGCTGCGAGAAGGCAGACGAAGGCGGCGGCGAGGGCGATCTCCCAGTGGCGTCCGAGCGAGACGAGCCGCGCCAGGAGAAGCCCAATCGGGAAAGCCAGCGCACCACCGGCAGCATAAAGCAGCGAGACGAAGCGGATCTTTGCCGGGGTCTCCCAATCGTACTGCAGCAGATTGAGCAGCGCGCTGGCGCCCATCGCTGTCGCCCACAGCAAGGCACCGGCAAATGCGGTGCGCAGCGACGGCAGAGCACGGCGGAGACGGCGCAGAGCGCGATAGCGCATGGCGGGGAACGTCACAGGCGACCGGTTACCGCGATCCAGCGATAGTCCGGCCCTTCGAAGCCGTATTGGCGCACCGCGATCAGCACGGCATAGGCGCTGAGGCTATCCAGCGAAAATGTCTGAACCGCGCCGATCTGGTAGCCATTCGGACAGCCTCTGCTTTGCGGGATCGATTTGTCCTCGTGAATGATCCTCGTCTGGCCGCCATCCTTCGCCTCGATGCGCAGCAGGCGAAAGCCATTGATCTCGCCCTGGCTCTGGCAGCGTTCGGTGTCGTTCATGCCGATCTGGTCGAGCCGGAACTCGAGCGGATCGTCGACCGGCGAGAAGATCGGGCGCGGATTGACCACCATGCGGAAGGGATCGGCAGAAAGCTCGGTCACCGGGTTGAAGCCGGCGGTGATGCCGCGATTTGCCGTGAGTTCCGCCTGACTGACGATCGCTTCGCCCCTTTGCCGGGCCTGCAGCCGCGCTGCGGTCACCGTGGCATTCTCGTCGTCGAGCCGGACACGTATCGGCGAGCCCTTCAGGAAACTGTCGTCGGCCGTGTCGATATAATAGCGGATCGCATAGGGAAATCCCGATCCGTCCTGGACGCCGTATTCCTCGAAGGCAAAGACCCCGCCATCACTGCTGAAGCCGAGGATCTCAAGCTCGGCGACATCGCCTGCGTAGGCGGCGGCCAAAGTTGCAAGCGGGGCAAGCAGGCAGACTGCAAACAGGGCAAGATTTCGCATGGGGCTTTCCATTCCGGCGGTCGACGCCCTCAAATTCCTATCACGATGCCGTCAAAAGATCGTGCTGACTGAAACACAAAGTCGATGCATCCAATCCTGCCGTCGTTTGTTATTGTCGGCAACTTCACCGCATCGTGCCTTCCGAAAATCAGGATCGATTTTCGGAAGGCACGGTGCATTGATTCAAAATGTTTAGAGCGTCCTTTGCGCGTTCAAAGGGACGCGCGGCGCTCTAAGGGAGACCCCAATGACTGATGCAGCCAAGATTCGCGAACGTATGGAAGTGATCGGCGCCGACGGCGTCCATGTCGGTACCGTCGACAAGGTTGACGGAGATCGCATAAAGCTGACCAAGCGCGACAGCGGCGAGGGCGCTCACAGGGGCCATCACCACTTCATTCCCCTCAGCCTTGTCGCCGAAGTCGAGGGCCAGAAGGTGCGGCTGTCGGCAAACTCGGATGTTGCGGTCACGTTCGAGGAAGAAAAATCCGAACCCACCTGATCATAATCCAGTCTGATAACGGCTCACCCGAATGAGCGTTGCGCGTTCAGCGCGACGACCAGACCGGGAACAGATCGCCCTCGGCCGGCGTCGCGGCAAAGACGCCGCGGCTGATGGCGCGCGCCATCGTGGCGCCGGCCGCGGCGTAGAGATCGACGGCATCGTTGGGTGCGAGCTCGATGCCGCTCTTGCCCGTTGCCAGCGCGAAGACCAGATCGCCGTCTGCGGGCGTGTGCGTCGGCCAAATGGCACGGACAAAGCCGTCATGCGCCGATATCGCCAGGCGTTTGGCGGCGGCCTTCGTGAGTACCGCATCGGTGGCGATCACGGCGATGGTCGTGTTGGCGCCGGTTTCCGCCTGCTCTGCCGCATGCTTGTCACGGAACTTCAGCAGGACCTTTCTGGCATCGTCAGGCATCGGGTGGGGATAGCCTAACCCGCCGAACTCGTCGCCGATCTCGAACGGCGCCGCCCAGAAATGGCGGGTCCCGGCGACCGTCACCGAGCCGGTCGGGTTGACGGCGGCGAGCGCGCCGATGGTGACGCCGCTGTCCAGCACCGTCGAGGCCGAGCCGAGCCCGCCCTTCAGGCCGGAGCTCAGGGCGCCGGCACCCGCGCCGGCGGTGCCGAGCGCAAAGTCGATCGCGGCGGCTTGCGCGGTTTCGTAGCCGAGGTCGCGGTAAGGCGGATACCGGCCCCAATCCTTGTCGCCGCCATTGCGCAGATCGAACAGGATCGCCGCCGGCACGATCGGCACGCGAAAGCCGCCGACCTCGACGCCGATGCCCCTTTCACGCAATGCCGCCTGCACCCCCGACGCGGCGTCGAGGCCAAAAGCCGACCCGCCCGAAAGCACCACGGCATGGATGGCGTGGATCGAATTGTGCGGCTCGAGCAGGTCGGTTTCGCGGGTGCCCGGCGCACCGCCCAGGATTTGCACGCCGGCCACGGCCGGTTCGTCGCAGATGACGGTGGTCACACCGGATTTCAGCTTGGCATTCGCCGCATTGCCGACACGCAGGCCGGCGACGTCCGTGATGAGATTGCGCGGACCCGTATGGAACATCCCTGTGCTGGACATCATTGGCTCTCCGCCGGCGCGAAACGGCCGCCGTCGAAACGGTAGGCTCGATAAGGATTTTGCGTCAGGTCACCTTTTTCGTCAAAGCGGATCGGTCCGATCGCCGTGGTGAAGTCATGCGCGGTCAGCACGTTGGCCAGCCTCTCGCCGGAGCTTTGCGGCAATGCTGAAGCCGCCTTGGCGATCTCGACCGCGGCATAGGCGGGAAGCGTGTAACCTTCCGGCACGATGTTTTGTGCTGCAAAGCTTTGCAGTACCTTGGGGTCGGCGACGTCGGCCCATTCGGGCGGCGCGATCATCAGCGTGCCGACGGCATAAGGCACGTCGCCGAGCGGCGCGCGCAACGCTTCGCCGCCGGCAAACACCATGCCGGTATTTAGCTGGCCGGCATCCCGGCCCATAATGGCGACATCATCGCCGTCGCCGCCGGCAAAGACATGCGTTGCGCCGGCTTTCTTCAGCCGGCCGATCAGGCCGATCTGGTTGTCGAGCTGCGGCCGGAACGTGTCGACGAACACCGGCTTCAGAGCCGCTTGCTCGGCGGCTGCCCGAAACGTCTCGGCCATTTCGCGGCCATAGATCGTGCCGTCGTCGACTATGGCGAACAGCTCGGTTTGCCATAGGCGGGTGAGGATGGCAGCGACGGCATTGCGCTCGTCGTCGCCGCGCGGCCCGAGACGATAGATCGGCCATCCGGTCTTGGCGCGCCGGTCGGTCAGGCTTTCCGTGCGCACGCCGACGGTGATCACCGGTATGCCGGCATCCTTGAGGATCGGCAGAGCCGCCTCGATTGCGTCGGTGCACAAAAACCCGATGACGACGTTGACCTTGGCCGCGGTGAACTCCCGCGCGGCGGCGGCGCCACCGTCGGCCGTGCAGGCGTCATCGATCGACTTGATTTCGGCATCGTTCGCTTCAGCCGCCATTGTCGCGCCGGCCTCGATCTGTTTGCCGAGGATCGCCGACGGCCCCGACAAAGGTGCCGCGACGCCGACCAGCAGCGTCTCGGCATTTGCACTGCAGGCGACCGAGAGCCAGGCCAGCACCGCTATCGTGGTTGTCCAAGGTCGCATGCGAGCGAAGAATTCCTCCACGCCGGTCGCGTGGTTGCCGGCGCCAATGCCGTCAAGACCTAAAGGCTGGCCAGCTTTGGCGCAACACGCGAATTCGGGATATAGGTCAAGCACTTCGCTTGTGGCCTGCAATATCCCCCCATATATAACGGTTGGTTCTGACTAGTGGAAAATCATCGGTGCTGAAGAAGAATGACATCGGGCCGCAGGCCTACCGCGACGCGATGGCCCATTTTGCTGGCCATGTGCATGTAGTCACCACCGATGGCCCTGCCGGCAGGCGCGGCGCGACGGTGATCGCGGCCTGCTCGGTGTCGGACACGCCGCCAACCATCCTGGTTTGCCTCAATCGTGAAAATCCCAAGAACGAGCCGTTCGTGGAAAACGGCAAATTTGCCCTGAACACGCTGGCTTCGGATCAGGAGCCGCTGTCGATCGCCTTTTCCGGCATTACCGGCCTGCCGGTCGAGGAGCGTTTCGCGTTGGCCGAATGGGATGTGATCTCGACCGGTGCGCCGACGCTGAAGGGCGCGCTCGCCGTCTTCGACTGCGAACTGATCGACTCCAAGGATCTGGCCACCCACCGTGTGCTTTTTGGCAAGGTTACAGGTTTGCGCATCGGCGATAATTTGCGGCCGCTGATCTATCACAACCGCGGCTACCACGCTTTGTAGAGGCTTTCAGATGGCCGCGCCCGCGAAGACAGAATGACCGAGTTGAAAACCGCGTCCGGCGCCGCGGATGATCGACGAGACGCTCGATCTGTTGACCCGTGCGGATTATGTGGCGGACCGGTCGCTGGCGACCGTGCTGTTTTTATGCGTTCGGTCGACCCGCGGCGGTGGATCCAGGCTGGCGCGAAGCGCGTCGCATAACCACATGTCTGCCAGGGAGAAAATCATGGAACACAGTATCTATCTCGATGAGGCCCGCGATCCGCTGATCATCGCGGAGGGCTGGATGAAGGACGGCAAGGATGTCGCCATTGCCACCGTGGTCGAGACCTGGGGCTCGGCGCCGCGCCCGGTCGGCAGCCACCTAGTGATCGACGCGGAAGGCAATTTCCACGGCTCCGTCTCGGGCGGCTGCGTCGAAGGCGCGGTGGTGACCGAGGCGGTCGATGTTATCGATAGCGGCACGGCCAAAATGCTCGAATTCGGCGTCGCAGACGAGACCGCCTGGCAAGTCGGCCTGTCATGCGGCGGCCGCATCAAGGTCTATGTAGAAAGATTGGGTTGATCTCGAATGGATCCCTATGCGCTGAAGACACTCAACGCCGAACGCCGCGCCCGCCGCGCGGCAATCCTGGTCACCGATCTCGGCGACGGCCGGGACCGTGTCGTGCGCGAGGGCGACCGGGTAGCCGGCGAACTCGGGGCGGCCATCGCCAAGGCATTTCGCACGGGCAATTCCGGTTCGGTCGAAGCTGAGGGACGGACCTTCTTCCTCAACGCACATCTGCCGCAGCCGCGCCTGGTGGTGATCGGCGCCGTCCACATCAGCCAGACGCTGGCACCGATGGCCAGGATCGCCGGCTATCCTGTCGAGATCATCGATCCGCGCACGGCCTTTGCCACGCCCGATCGTTTTCCCGATATCGCGCTGCATGCCGAATGGCCAGAGGATGTGCTGACGCGTCAGCCGCTCGATAGCTATACGGCGCTGGCTGCTCTCACCCACGATCCGAAGATCGACGATTTCGCGCTGAAGGCGGCGCTCGACGCCGGCTGCTTTTATGTCGGCGCGCTCGGCAGCCGCAAGACCCACGCCAAACGTGTGGAACGCCTGCTGGCTTCGGGAGCGACCGCCGACCAGATCGCCCGCATTCATGCCCCGATCGGCCTCGACATTGGGGCTGCCAGCCCGGCCGAGATCGCCGTCGCGGTGTTGGCGCAAGCGATCCACGCCTTTCGCTCCCGTGGTCTCGAATCCAAAGGCGCGGTCGCGTGAAATTTGGTCCCGTTGCGATCGATGCGGCCGAAGGGGCAGTGCTGGCGCACGCCACCACAGCCGGAGAGCGCCGCTTCCGCAAGGCGCACAGGCTAAGCGCCGGGGATGTGTCCCTGTTGAAGGCCGCTGGCATTTCCGAGGTCGTAGCGGCGGTGTTGGCGCCCGATGATCTCAGCGAGGACGTCGCTGCCGAAAAGATCGCCGCATCCATGATCCATCGCAACATCGAGGCGAAGCCCGCCGCGACCGGCAGGGTCAACCTCCACGCGCAGGCTGCCGGCATGTTCACCGTCGACGCGGCGATGATCAACGCCATCAACGGCGTCGATCCGACGATCACCATCGCCACGCTCGCGCAGCATGCGCCGGTCGAAAAAGGTCAGATGGTAGCAACGGTGAAGATCATCCCATTTGCGGTCGCCTCCGCTTTGGTCGATGCCGTGGCAAGGATCTGCTCCGGCGGCGAGATATTTGCGGTCAACGCCTATCAACCGGTGCGCGTCGGCGTCATCCAGACGGTGCTGCCCGGCATCAAACCCAGCGTGCTCGACAAGACGCTGCGCGTCACCGAAGCACGCCTGGCGCGTTCGGGCGGCAGGCTGACGGCGGAGCGTCGAACGCCGCATGAAATTATCCCCGTCGCCGAGGCTGCGGCCTCGCTGATCCGCGACAACGATATGGTGGTGATCTTCGGCGCTTCGGCGATGGCCGATTTCGGCGACATCGTTCCTGCTGCGATCGAAAGGGCGGGCGGCACTGTCATCCGCGCCGGCATGCCGGTCGATCCCGGCAATCTGCTGGTGCTAGGCACTCTAGGCGGCAAGCGCATCATCGGTGCGCCGGGCTGCGCCCGCAGTCCCAAGGAGAACGGCTTCGACTGGGTGCTCGACCGGCTGATCGCCGGTCTCGACGTGACCGCCAGGGATATTGCCGGCATGGGTGTCGGCGGGCTGTTGATGGAAATTCCGACGCGGCCGCAACCGCGCGAGCCATTGCCGGCCAAAGCCGAACCAAAGGTCGAGATCGTGCTTCTGGCCGCCGGCCGCTCCAGCCGCATGGGCGGGCCGAACAAGCTCTTGGCGCTGTTCGACGGCAAGCCGCTGGTCCGTCGCACTGCCGAACGCGCGGTCGGTTCGAAAGCCGCGGCCACCATCGTCGTCACTGGCCACCAGCGCGAGCGCGTGCGAGATGCACTGTCTGGCCTCGATATGACCTTCGCCGACAATCCGGATTTCGGCGAGGGTCTGTCTTCGTCGCTGAAGGCCGGCATCGCCAAGATTTCCGGCGACGCCGCCGGCGCCATGATTGTCCTCGGCGATATGCCCGGCGTCGCCTCGGCCGACCTCGACAGGCTGATCGAGGCGTTCTGCAGGTCCGAAGGCCGATCGGTGGTGCGGGCCTCGCACGATGGGCGGCGCGGCAATCCCGTGCTGCTGCCGCGTTCGCTGTTTGCCGCGATCGCTCACCTCGAAGGCGATACCGGGGCCCGCCATCTGGTCGAGGCCGAAGGGTTCGACGTCATCGACGTCGAGATCGGCGAAGGGGCAGCCGTCGATGTCGACACGCGCGAGGCGCTGGAAAGCGCTGGCGGCGTGCTGCAGGATTGACAAACCGAAGCCGAAAAACGCATGGCTGAGGGATGGCCTTTCGTTCCTGCTTCCGGTTCCGCTTGCCTCCCTCCGGCCTCCCGGCCCTGCTGATGGCGATTCTTTTGTCGCTCTCTCGTGCAGCCTACGCCAACGCTCTCGAACTCAAACCCTTCAAGGACGATCTGTTCGCATATCCGGCCACACTTTCGTCCGAAAGCAACGGCGCCTATACGGTCATCGATTATCGTGAGCTGCGCGATATCAACGCCCGCGACGAAGTGCCTGAGCGCCGGGTGCATGCGCAATACACCGATATCGGTGTGCGCAAGGTGCAGCAGGATTTGTTGCTGAAGACCGATGCCGGCGATGTCCGCCACATTGCCGTCGGCAAGACCGGGGGCGCCAGCATCATCGTGCTTTATCTGCACGGGCAGGGCGGCAGCCGTAAGCAGGGTGCTGACGATTTCACTTTCGGCGGCAATTTCAACCGTATCAAGAACCTGATGGCCGGTAATGGCGGCCTCTATCTGTCGCCGGATTTTTCCGATTTCGGCGACATCGGTGCCGCCCAGATCGCCGCATTGATCGGCCACTATGCCGAACAGTCGCCGCGCGCAAAAATCTTCGTCGCCTGCGGCTCTATGGGCGGCGCGTTGTGCTGGAAGCTGGCAGGCCGCAAAGACTCCGGCGGGCGCATCGACGGGCTGCTGCTGCTCGGCTCGCTGTGGGACGAGAGTTTCTTCTCAAGCTCCGCATTCAAGCGCCGTGTACCGGTCTTCTTCGGCCAGGGCAGCAAGGACCCGGTGTTTCCAATCGAGAAACAGGAAGCCTTCTTCCGATCGATTCTGGGCAAATCGAAAGCCTACCCGACCCGCTTTGTCCGCTTCGAGACCGGCACACATGGCACGCCGATCCGCATGACCGACTGGCGGGGCACACTCAACTGGATGTTATCGAAGGTCCCTTAGGGCGCGGTGTTGTAGTCGAGCACGGTCTGCGGGTTGATCTCGCCGTCATAAGAGGCATCGACCTCATACTGCACCAGCGAGAAATTGCCGTGGCGAAACAGGTAGGTGCCGGCCGACGAGGCGTCGCCGACGCCGCGCCATTTGTTCGAGGATGAAATCGTTTTGGTGGCCTCGTCATATTCGGAGTTGACCAACTGGTCGTCGGTCTGGAAGCCGATAATGTTGATGCCCTCGACCTTGCCTTCGCTGTTGTTGTTCTCATAGCGAATATCGAGTTCCGGTGACGCGAATTGCAATTGCCGGACGCCCGATACGTCGTCGTAGATGTAATAGACTGCGCTCTCATTGTAGGCGGCCATCGAGCAGAAAAAGCGAAACAGCCGTGTCTCGCGTTCGGGCTCGTTTTCGGCCGCCCCCGCATCCTTGTAGCGGAGCGAGTAGGCGTCCGGCTCTCCTCGCGGATCGCCGCCGGGCATGTCCTTGTCGCACTGGTCGCCATAAGTCGCGGCAAACGCCTTGTTGGCCTGCTCAAGCGCTGCGTCCTTCTTCGGCGGCGGCGGTCCTTCGCCGCAGCTTGCCGGCACGGCATCTTCGAAATCGGCCTTTGAGGGTTTCAGCGCCCCCTTGTCGATGAAGATTGCGCGAAATGGCGGATCCTGGATCGAGGCGTTGATCTGGCGCAGCGTATAGCAGCCGGCAAAGACATTCTCGCTGCCGTCCTTGGCCGTCGCCCGGATGGCGACCGGAACGCTGTAGTAGATGCTGCCGGCAGCCCCGTCTTCGGATACGCCACCGGTTTTGACTTCGACCGTGTCCGTGCCGTCATAGCCTTTGACGAAGGAATTGAAATCCTTGGCCGGCTTGGTGTCGCCGAAATAGTCCCAGGCGCGCGCGAATTCGTGCCGGCTGATGGCGCTGTAGAGCGACCGGATGACCGCTTCGGCATCCGACCTGTCGTCGATGTAAGGCGCGTCGGCGGCGAGCACCGGTTGGCTGGTAGCGGCAAGGGAGAAAAAAGCGGTCGCTGCGAACAAGGCGCGTCTCATCGGGAACCTCCACTCGATGAAAAATCCTATCATATCGATTGCGGCGGCGTGGTGACGCTTGAACAATCGCCTGCGAAAGCGCTACCTCTCGCCCTCGGCAGTCGGGCCGCGTGGAGATTTCTTGTGACCATATCAATGTATGAAGCATCCGTGCCGGTATTTTCGGCGAGGCTGAAGGCACTGGCCAATGTGCTGAACATTGCCGAGCAAAATGCGGCTGACCGCAAGATCGACCCGCAGGTGTATCTCACGGCGAGGCTGGCGCCGGACATGTTCGCCCTGACCAGGCAGGTACAGATTGCCACCGATCACGCCAAGGGCGCGCCGTCGCGGCTTGCCGGGCGCGAGGTGCCAAAATACGAGGACAATGAGGCGAGCTTCGCTGATCTGCAGGCCCGCCTTGCCAAGACATTGGCTCATCTCGCGACATTTTCGGCGGCCGAATTCGATGGTTCAGATGACAGGATGATCGAACTGCGGCTTGCGGCACGCGAGGTTTCGATGCCGGGAATGCAGTATCTGCTGCATGCCGCCATGCCCAATTTCTACTTCCACCTGACCACCGCCTACGACATCCTGCGCCACAACGGCGTGCCATTGGGCAAGTCGATCTTCCTCGGATTGCGTTGAGATTCGCTCGTGAGATATCCGCTGCGGCGGGATATCTCACGGCGCGCTGTTTAGCGTAGGGACATTTCCCGGGCGATGCGCGGGAAATCGGCCGGCTTGACGCCGATATCGGCGCGATCGGCATTGCTCATCGAATGGAGCAGCGCCAGTGCCGCACGATAACGCAGCTGTTCCCGCGGACGCGGACGGGCGAACATTTCAGTGAAGAACCCCATGATTCAAGCCCCTGTTGATCCTCCACGGTCTCCAATATAGCCGAATCGTGACGATTGTGCAGTGCAGCATTCGCATGGCAGCCATGCTGCCCCGATCTTTTTTGACATAATTCGGCTGTTCCGGCGAAACTTCTGCGGCGCTTCGACCGTAGGAGTCAGTGCCGGCACTTGGCCGGTTTTTGCTCGCCATTCCTGGCGAAATTCCGGACTGCATTCACATGCAGTCCGGCTTTTTATTGGCCGCGGGGATAAACCCCGTTCGTCGGCGTCCTGAGAAAGTCGCCTGGCCTGCCGGCGGCGGGCTTGGAAGCGGCCGGCGCTTTCCTGTATGCTGTTGCTTCCTTCTCGCGCAGCCGCGCAAAATTCCCGCCGGAGAAACTCCATGCACAAACGCCGTCTCGGCCAGACCGATCTTTTCGTGTCGCAGATCTGCCTCGGATCGATGACCTGGGGCCAGCAGAACACCGAGGCGGACGGTCACGCCCAGATGGATCTGGCGTTTGCTCGCGGCGTCAATTTCATCGACACCGCCGAACTCTATCCGATCCCGCCCAAGGCGGAGACACAAGGCCGTACCGAGACAATCATCGGCAATTGGATGAAGGAGAAGCGCAATCGCGGCCAGGTGATCATCGCCTCGAAAGTGGTCGGCCGCACCGCCAATACCTGGTTTCGCGGCGACCGCCCGTCGAAGCTGGTGCGCGCCGACATCTTCGATGCAGTCGAAAAATCGCTGGCCAGGCTCAATACCGATTACATCGATCTCTACCAGATCCACTGGCCGGAACGCGACGTGCCGTGGGGCGCCAATCCGAACCGCATCGGCGCTGTGCCGCGACGCTCCGATGCCGCCGGCGTGCCGGAGGGCGAGACGTCGATCGCCGAGACGCTTGCCGTATTCGATGAACTGGTGAAGGCCGGCAAGATCCGCCATTTCGGCCTGTCGAACGAGAATTCCTGGGGCGTCATGCGTTTCATCGCCGAAGCCGACAAGGGCCTCGGCCCGCGCGTCGCCTCGCTGCAGAACGCCTATAATTTCGTCAATCGCACCTTCGAGGTGAACCTTGCCGAAGTCTGCGAGCGCGAGCAGGTGTCGCTGCTTGCCTATTCGCCGCTGGCGCAAGGCTATTTGACCGGCAAATACGATCATGGCGCGCGGCCGCAGGGCTCGCGCTCGCAGTTGTTCAACCGCGGCCAGCGCTACGAGACTCCGAATGCTGCCGAGGTGCAGCTCGAATACAACCGGTTGGCGCGCACCTTCGGCATGGAGCCGGCGCTGTTTGCCAATGCCTATATCTCGAACCGGCCCTTGGTCACCTCGAACATCATCGGCGCCACCACCATTTCGCAACTCGAAATGGCGCTCTCTTCCGCCGACGTGGTCTGGACCGAGGACATGCAGAAAGCCGTTGATGCGATCCACCAGCGCGTCGGCAATCCGTGCCCTTGATGCGTCGGGACGTGGTTGTCCGATCGTCATAAGGAGAGGGGAACAGCCGTGGACTTCCGGATCGACGCGGTGCGCGCGAAATTTCCGGCTTTGTCGCTGACCGACAAGAGCCGCCGGCGCATCTATCTCGACAATCCTGCCGGCACGCAGGTCCCGCAGGCGGTGGCGGATGCAGTATCGCGTTGCTTGCTGACCACCAATGCCAACCTCGGCGGCTTCTTCGAGACCACCGTTGCCGCACAAGATATCGTGGACGAGGCCCATCTGGCGATGGCGGATTTTCTCGGCGCTGCGAGCCCGCAGGAAATCATCATCGGTGCCAACATGACGACATTGACCTACCACATGTCGCGAACGCTCGGCCGCACGATGAAGCCCGGGGACGAGATCATCCTCACCCGCATGGACCATGAGGGCAACGTCTCACCCTGGCTGCAACTGGCTGAAGACCTTGGCCTTGTCGTGCGCTGGCTGCCTTTCGACCAGCAGAGCTGGCAGATCGAGGAGGCGGCGCTCGCCGCGCTGCTTTCCGAGAGGACGCGGCTCGTCGCGCTCAACTACGCCAGCAATCTCGCCGGGTCGATCAACCGGGTGAAGGCGTTGACCGGCATCGCCAGGCGGGCTGGTGCGTTGGTCTACGTCGATGCCGTCCAGTTCGCGCCGCATGGCCTGATCGACGTCCAAAACCTCGGCTGCGATTTCCTGATCTGCTCGGCTTACAAGTTCTTCGGCCCGCATATGGGAATTTTGTGGGGCAGGCTGGACGTTATCGATGCGCTTAAGCCGTATAAATGCCGTTGCTCGTCCAATGCCTTGCCGGAGCGCTTCGAGCTCGGCACGCCGCAAATTGAATTGATGGCCGGCCTGTCGGCGGCTGTCGATTATTTTGCCGAGTTGGGCGCGGCAGCCGGCGCGCAAGGATCGCGTCGGCTGAAAATCGCCAAGGCCTTCGAAGTTTCAATCGCTTACGAGAACCCGCTGGCGCAACAGCTGATCGACGGTCTGTCGGATATTGCCGGCCTGACCATCCACGGCATCACCGATCCGAAGCGGATCAATGAGCGTGTGCCGACGGTGTCGTTCACTGTCGAAGGCATCGTGCCGGAGACGATCGTGCGGCAGATGAATGCCGAAAACATCTTCCTGTGGTCCGGCCACAACTACGCCTGGGAGATCGTCCACCAGCTCGGCATTCCGGCCGAGCAGGGGGTGGTGCGCATCGGCATCGCTCATTACAACACTTCAGTCGAAATCGACGAGACGCTGGAGAGCGTGCACCGCGTTGTCGCCATGCTGAGGCAGGAACGATCCTGAGCGGCCCTCGCGGGCGGATCATCGCTTGTGGGCGCCGCCAAAACCGGTGAGGAAGGCGGTGAGATTGTCGCCGAGCTCGTCGCAGAGATAGCCGCCTTCCTGGACGATGACCGTTGGCAAGCCGAGCCCGGCGATCACCTCGCCAATGCGCGAAAAACCAGGCGTGCTCACCGACAGCCCGCCGAACGGATCGCCTTCGAAGGCATCTAGCCCCAGCGCCACCACAAGCGCATCGGGCGAGAAGGCGTTGATGCGCTGGAACGATGCCTCCAGCGCTTCGAGGAACGCTGCATCGCCGGATTTGCGCGGCAGCGGCAGGTTGAGATTGTAGCCGAGGCCGGCGCCTTCGCCGCGCTCGTCGCCATAGCCCCAGAAAAACGGGTAGAAGCGCACCGGGTCGGCATGCAGCGACACGGTGAGCACGTCCGGCCGGGCATAGAAGATGCCCTGCGTGCCATTGCCGTGGTGCAGGTCGACATCGAGGATCGCCACCCGCGCCGCCTGCCTGCGCAGAACCTGTGCGGCGACCGCCGAATTGTTGATGAAGCAGAAGCCGCCGGCGACATCGGCAAAGGCGTGATGGCCGGGCGGCCGGCACAGCGCATAGGCGGCCGGCGCTCCCGACATCACCGCCTCGGCGGTTTCAACCGCGCTCCAGGCGCTCCAAAGCGCGCTCTGCCACGTCTCGCCGGAGATCGGGCAGGCGGTGTCGGCCATGTGGTAGCCGGCCTGGCCGACCGCCGAGGCCGGATAGGAGCCGTTCCGCGCGATCGGATGGATATTGGGGATGACCTCGGCCGAGGCGCCCTCGATGCGCTGCCAGCGCGGGAAGATATGCTGGAGGAAATCGAGATATTCGGGCGTATGCACCGCCGCAATCGGGCCGAGCCCATGATCCCGCGGCCGTTCAATCGTGCAGCCGGCAGCTTTTGCGCCGGCTAGCAACCGCTCGATCCGTTCGGGCTTTTCCGGATTGGGCTGCGGCGCCCCGCTGGAGAGGAACGCCTTCGGGTCGTGGCGCTTCTGTTCTTCGGCATAGAAGGCTTTCATGTTGGCTCCTCCGGTGCATCGGCAAAGGCGAAAAAGGCGTCGCCGACGATCTTCTGCACCTGCTCGTAGCTCGACCAGGCAATGCCCAACCGTTCGTAAAAAGCCTTGGCGGTCTCGTTGTTGGTGTCGACGGACAGCCTGAGATAGACGCCGCCGTCCTTCCGGCACTGCGCCGCGACCCGGCGCAGCAGACGCTCGCCGATCCTGCGGCCGCGAAACCGGTCCTCGACATAGAGGTCCTGCACATAGACGCCGGGCCGTCCCATCCATGTCGAGAAGATCGGAAAATACAGGCAAAGCCCGGCAAATTCGCCACCGACTTCGGCGATCAAGGTCGAGAAGGCAGGCTTTTCGCCAAAGCCATAGGTGCGGAGATCCTGAGCTGTCGAGGTGATCTCCTGATGTGCGCCGACATGCGCGCCGAGCCGCAGGAGTGCGGCGTGGATGGTTTCGACGTCCTCGACGGTCCCGGGCCGGATGTTGATCTCGGGCAAAGCGACAGTCACTGGAGGTACGATGCCAAGGCACCCCCCTCTGGCCTGCCCTCTTTACGACTACTTGGCATCTCCCCCTCAAGGGGGGAGATCGGATCACCTCCGCGTTCGCCAATCTCCAACGCTGAAAAAGGCGCAGGACGGCGAAGCTGCCAATCTCCCCCCTTGAGGGGGAGATGCCAAGTAGTCGTAAAGAGGGCAGGACAGAGGGGGGTGGGCCGGGAGCCAAACATTTCAGATTGCCTTCCCCTCAGAACGCCACGCGGTCGCCGCCCTTGAGCGCCAGCATCTGCCGTGCCTCGGCCGGCGTTGCGACGTCCAGCGACAGCCCTTCGAGCACGCCGCGGATCCGGCGGACGTGGTCGGCATTGGACTTGGCGAGCTGGCGCCCGTCGTAGAGGCTGTCCTCCAGCCCGACGCGGACGTTGCCGCCCATTGCCGCCGCAATCGAGATCATCGGCATCTGGTGGCGTCCGGCGGCCAGCACCGAAAACCGGTAGCTCTCGCCGAACAGTTTGTCGGCGATGCGCTTCATGTGGACCAGGTTTTCTGGATCGGCGCCGATACCACCCAATATGCCGAACACGAATTGGATGAACAATGGTCCCGACACCAGCCCGCGGTCGCGGAAATGCGCAAGCGAATAGAGATGGCCGACATCGTAGCACTCGAATTCGAAACGCGTGCCACAGCCGCGCCCAAGCTTTTCCAGCACCGTCTCCATATCGGCAAAGGTGTTCTTGAAGATCGTGTCACGGGTAGCCTCGAGCAGCTTCGGCTCCCATTCGTGCTGCCATTCTCGCGGCCGCTCGAGCATCGGGAACAGCGCAAAATTCATCGAACCCATATTGAGCGAACACATTTCCGGCTCGGCCCTGAGCGGCGCGGCCAGCCGCTGGTCGAGCGTCATCAGCGACGATCCGCCGGTGGTGATGTTGATCACCGCATCGGTCGCCTGCTTGATGCGCGGCAGGAACTGCATGAACACCTCGGGGTCGGCGGTCGGCCGCCCATCCTTGGGGTCGCGGGCATGAAGATGCAGGATCGAAGCGCCGGCCTCGGCGGCGGCGATCGCGTCTGCGGCGATCTGGTCCGGCGTCACGGGCAGATGCGGCGACATCGACGGGGTGTGTACCGACCCGGTGACGGCACAGGTGATAATGACTTTGCGCGGTGCCATGGTCGCCTCAACCTTCGACCGGCAGGTCGAGCTCGCCGGCCAGCACCTCGAGCGAGTCGCCGATGATGGATACGATCTCGCCGATCTGCGCGGCGGTGACGATCATCGGCGGCGCGACCATGAAATTGTCGCCGTCGACACCGCCCTTGACCTTGCGTCCGTAGATGATCAGGCCGCGCTCGTAGGCGAGGTCGAGCAGATGCTGGGTGGCCTTCTTTGCCGGCTCGATCGGCCTCAGCGTTTCTGGGTCGGCGACCATTTCGGCACCGGTGAGCAGGCCCTTGCCGCGGACGTCGGCGATGAACGGAAACCGCTTCGCCAATCCCTTCAGCTCGTCCATCAATAGCTCGCCCATGACAGCCGCGTTGGCGATCAGGCCGAGGCGATCCATTTCGCCGAGTACGGCGCGCCCGGCGGCGCAGGCGAGCGGGTTGCCGGCGTAGGTATGGCCGTGCTGAAAGCCGCCCGATGCGAGCAAAGGCTGCACCAGCCGCATCGGTGCCGCCAGCGCGCCGAGCGGCGCGTAGCCAGAGCCCAGCCCCTTCGACAGCGCGACGATGTCGGGCTTGCAGTTCCAGTGGTCGCCGCCGAGGAATTTTCCGGTGCGGCCGGCACCGCTCATCACTTCGTCATGGATGAGCAAGATGCCGTAGCGATCGCAGATCTCGCGGATACGCGGATAGTAGCTGTCCGGCGCCACCAGTGCTGCCGTGGCAGCGCCGCCGACTGGCTCCATGATGAAGGCGAGCACGCTCTGCGGTCCCTCGGCGAGGATCTTTTCCTCCAGCATGTCGGCGTAGCGGATGCCGCGCTGTTCCATCGAAAGATTGTCGCGGTCGCGCCAGGCGATGGGCGCCGGCACGGTCGGCATCATCTGCATCATTGGCACAAATGTTTCGGACAGCGCATCGTCGCCGGTAACGGCGAGCGCGCCGAGCGTGCCGCCATGATAGGAGGGAAAGCGCGAGATCACCTTCCAACGGCTGGGCTGGCCGGTGGCGACCGCCCATTGCCGCGCCAGCTTGATGCAGGATTCGGTCGCTTCCGAGCCGCCGGAGACTAAGAAGATGCGGTCCATGCCTTCAGGGAGTTTGGCGGCCAGCTGCCGCGCGAGCTCCTCGGCCGGTTCGTTCTCGAAATGCAGGCGGTAGGCGAAGGTGGCGCGGTCCATCTGCCTTTTCATCGCGTCGAGCACGTTGCGATTGGAGTGGCCGATATTGGCAACCATCGGACCGCTCGATCCGTCGATGAAGCGGCGGCCATCCTGCGTCCACATGTAGATGCCTTCGGCGCGGTCGATCAGCGGCCGGCGCAGGCTGGATAGATAAAACAGATGCGAGGCTTCGCGAGTTTCCGGGGCAGGAGACTTCAACATGTCATGGCTTTCCAAGATAGCGGTCGAGGACATTTCTGGTGACGCGCTCGACCATCGCATCCTGCCTTAGCAGGCCGGCAACCCATTCGCAGCTTCCGGCGTGAAACACCTCGCCTTTGCCTCGCGGGAAATTGACGATCATGCCGTTGCCGCGTTTGACCTTGTCGAGGTTGGCATCGCTTGCCTCGCCGAACAGCGTCTCGGCGGTGAAGCGTCCGTCCTCGTCGCCGAGAAACTGGTCCTCGAACGCAATGTCGGCGCTTTCCTCGACCTGGCTCGCCATGCCGACGGCCAGCACTTGCAGCCCGTCCGGTGCACCGCTGTCGGGCTTGGGGTAGGGCAGGCCGCCGCGGATCTCGAAATCGAGCCCGTCGACCTCGTAGCCATAGACATGGCTGTCGGCGCCGAGCAGATCGCCATAGTAGATGCCGGTGCCGGCAAACGCCCAATGCTCCGGCCGGTAGACCGGAAAGCCGCGCACGCCGCGCGGCGCGCAGCCGCCCCAGCCGGCATAGACGCCTCTTGTCGCGTTGAGGCCGAAGGTCGCCGCACCCGGCCGGCCGATTTCCGGCGCTTCCCAGGAATTGGTGGCGCGCCTCATATCGCCGCCGCGATAGGCCGGGTCGTCGGCGCGAGCGCGGTATTTGTAGCAGACCTGCCGGCGGCCTTCGTCCTCCAGCCTGGTCTGCCACATGAAATTGCCGGCAAAGCGCGCCGCATGACCGCCGCGCTCGACATAGGTGTCGACCGCATCGCGCATTTCCCAGGTCCAATATTCGTCGTGGCCGACGAAGACGACGCAGTCATAGCCGTCGAGAATGTCGGGCGAAAAATGCAGATCGTGCTGGCTGGCGAGATCGACGGCGTAGCCGGCACGCTCGGCGAAGCGGAAGAAATGGCTGTCGTAGCTTGCCCAGCCGGCTGAGGCGTATTTCTTCGAATGGCCGGTGGCAAAGGCCCATTCCATGTGCGGATAGCGCGGCACGGTTTTCGGCGGCACCGCGACTTCGAGCGGCACGCGCGGCGCATCCTTGGGCAGCACGACGAAGCCGCGGCACCAAGGCCGCTGCGTCGACACCATTCGTGCATATTGGTCCCGGCCTGGCCCGGTGATGCCTTCGTAATGGTTGGAACCGCCCCATGTATTGTAGGCGAGCCAGGTGCCGGTGGCCGCCACCTGCAGCACACGGCCAGGCTTCTTGCCGGGCTGCGGCGCGACGATAAAAAGATGGTGGCAGCGGATCGGCTTGCCGTCCCGGCCATCTGCCGTCAGCGTCACGCGATAGGCGCCGGACGGCCAGTCGTCGCCGATGCGAAACTCGAACGACGCTTGCCAGCCGCAGCCTTCGACCGAACATTGGTCCGGCGTATCTTGCCAGCGCGCCGCAATCCCGGTCCTTTCGAACATTGTCGTTTCCGCGCCGCCGTCGCGGATGATTGCGATGCCGAAACCGGCGGCCGTCGAACTGACATGCAGCGCCACCATCTCGCCGGGGCGATAGGAAAAACGGTCGCTGTAGCACCAGATTTCGCCGCGCCTGCCATCCATACCGGGCCATTCCCAGTAATGGCTGCGCACCGCCTGGCGTCGCTGCTCCGGCGTCAGTCCGAAATCGGGAAACTCGGTCGGCGGATGGTTCATGGACACCGCTAAGGTCGAAGGCCGCCATTTCGGCCATCCGCCGGCCAAGCGTCAATTGGAAACGATCGGGCCAGCCATTGCCGGGTTGCTCACTTGGCCTTGCCTGACAAACAGACTATCTCACAAAGGGCGGCGTTGTCCGCCACGGGAGCCGATATGCTGAGAGTGCAAAAGGTCAGGGTCAACGATATCTACGTGCCGACGGCGCGCAAGAAGACGCTGCATCCCGAAACCGTCCGCCATCTGGCCGAGGACATTCTGGAAAACGGCATGAAGATGCCGATCCAGGTGCGCCATGACGGCAAGCGCCATATCCTGGTCGAAGGGTTGCATCGGCTGGAAGCGGCCAAGTGGCTCGGCGAGACCGAGATCGACGCCTACCTCGTCCAAGCCAAGCGCCACTGAAGCCACTTATTTCCGTCGTTCGAATCTCCTGTCCCGCGGATTTTTTCGCGGACCGTGTCGGCTTGCGTCTTGTCGGTTCGTCCTAGACACGGAAGCCAAAACCGACGTGTGAGGAAACATCCATGACCACCAAGCTCGACATCGCCCCCAACTCCGATCGCGAGCTGGTTCTCGCCCGCATCATCGATGCGCCGCACGAGAACGTCTATCGCTGCTGGACCGAGCCAAAGCTGTTGACGCAATGGTTCTCGCCGAAGCCGTGGACGACGCCGCACGCCGAAATGGATGTGCGGACCGGTGGCTCCACCCTTGTCGTCATGGCCGATCCCGACGGCAAGGAGTTCCCGAATCCAGGCATCTTCCTCGAAGTCGTACCGGGCAAAAAGCTCGTCTTCACCGATGCCTATACGAAGGCGTGGGAGCCGTCCGAAAAGCCGTTCATGACGGTCATGCTGACCTTCGAGGACGAGGGCGAGGGCAAGACCCGTTACATTGCCCGCGTCGCGCATTGGTCGGTCGCCGACCGCGAACAGCACGAGAAAATGGGTTTTCACGACGGCTGGGGCCAGTGCGCCGAACAGCTCGAGGAGGTCGCACAGCGACTTTGATGCAAACGGGAGAGGGAGACTGACGTGTCCAGATCGGTATTTTTCGCCATTTTCGCCTCGGCCGCCGCGCTGTTTGCCGCGCCGGGCACCATCAACGCAGAGGAGGCCAAGCCCGCCATGACGACCGCAACCGCAACACTGCCGACGCCGGAAAAATCCGGCCTGCTGCCGATCAACGGCCTGAACTATTATTACGCCGTCTACGGCAAGGGCGAGCCGCTGCTTCTGCTGCATGGCGGCCTCGGCACGACCGACATGTTCGCGCCGATCCTGCCAAAACTTGCCGAAGACCGCACCGTCATCGGCGTTGACCTGCAGGGCCATGGCCGCACCGCACTCGGCGACCGGCCGCTCAGCCTGGAGGCGATGGGCGACGACATGGCGGCGATCGTCAAGGCACTCGGCTACGACAAGGTCGACGTCATGGGTTATTCGCTGGGTGGCGGCGTCGCCTTCCGCATGGCCGTCCAGCAGCCTGAAGCGGTGCGCCGCCTGGTGCTGGTCTCGACCGGCTATGCCGCGGACGGCTTCTATGCCGAGATGCGTGGCCAGCAGGCACAGGTCGGCGCGGCGATGGCCGACATGATGAAGGACACGCCGATGTACAAATCCTACGTCGCGGTTGCGCCGCATCCGGAGGATTTTCCGAAACTGCTCGATCAACTTGGCGCCTATATGCGCAAGGACTACGATTATTCCGCCGACGTGCCGAAGCTGAAAATGCCGGTGATGCTGGTGTTCGGCGACAGCGATATGTACCGGCCCGAGCACGAGATCAAATTCTTCCAGATGCTCGGCGGCGGATTGAAGGACGCCGGCTGGATGCGCGAGAACCTGTCGCAGAACCGCCTGGCGATCGTGCCGAACCGCACCCACTACGATGTGTTCTTCGCGCCGGAACTGACAGCTGCCGCGCTGCCGTTCCTCAATGGCCAGACCAAGGTCAAGACCTGGGACGAGGTCGTCAACGAAACGAACTGACGCCCAGTCAATTGTCTGCCGGCCGTCTTCCGCGAGATGGCCGGCATTTCGCCCATGGGGCCTTGGCCCGGCGCATCGGCCAATCGTGTATTGGCCGCATCACAGCTATAGATGGCGCCATCAAAGCTTTTCAATTGACGCTGCCACGCCTATCGATAGGTATGCCGCCTATCCTCACAGGGCAGGGACGCGGGTGATGGCAAGATATCAGGGCGGGTGTTTGTGCGGCGCGGTGCGCTACCGCGCCGAGGCGGCACCGATCAATGAGCGCGTCTGCCATTGCCGGTTGTGCCAGAAGGCGTTGGGTGCCGCCTTCAACGCGCGCGTGCTGTTCCGCATCGATGATGTGACGGTCGACGGACCGCTGGCGACGGTGAATTCCTCGCCCGATCTCAAGCGCGGCTTTTGCCCGCGCTGCGGCACGACGATGTTTTCCCGGCGCGATTCCGCCGGCATTATCGGCATCACCACCGGCTCGCTCGATGATCCCTCGTTGTTCAGGCCTGAGATGCATATCTGGACCGCCTCGAAGCAGCCCTGGGTGCAGATCGACGACGGCCTGCCGCAGTTTGAAGGCGCGCCACCTCCGGCTTGAGGTGGAATCTGGACAAAATTTAATCCGAAGCGACACGAGATAGCCGGCAAAGCGTCATTGGCGGGCCATCATTGCTGCCTATCTATCGGCGTGCGGGCAGGCAGTCGAGGAGGCGACGGATGAACGACAGCATCAACACCCTGGATGAACTCTTGAGCGATCCGATGATCAAGCTGGTAATGGAGCGCGACCGCGTGCAACCGGCACAACTTCGCACGTTGCTCGAAGAAAAGGTCCGCCGGGTAGACGATGATGCG
The DNA here is from genome assembly GCF_040320905.1 of Mesorhizobium sp. M0590. Lineage (NCBI taxonomy): Bacteria > Pseudomonadati > Pseudomonadota > Alphaproteobacteria > Hyphomicrobiales > Phyllobacteriaceae > Mesorhizobium > Mesorhizobium sp. M0590. The sequence continues at coordinate 97,591 of NZ_JAMYQN010000016.1, read as the reverse complement.
CCGGTCAACGATCGCTTTGTACCGCCGGCCCACCTGATGGCCACGACCTGTCACAAGCTGTGGTTGTGCAGCTAGGGTCTTGAAGCGGTCAGCCGGAATTTGCCGGCAAATAGCTGTAATGGCTGCGGAAATAGGCAAGCTTGAAGCCGAGGCGTGCATAGTTGCGGTAGGCTGGCCCGTCACGTTCGGCTCGCGGCGCCTCGATATCGGCCACGAACAGTTTTGCACCGGCCGCAAGTCCGTCGCGCACCATCGCTTCGCCGAGCATTGCATCGAGGTCGAAGCTCGGCGCCATGATGCCGGGCACCGGCGCGTCGATGCCGCTCCAGGCCATGCCGTCGGCGCCGATGAACATCGAGCGCACCGCCACCACCGCGTCTTCCCGCCGCAGCATGTAATGATGCCAGCCGCGTCGGCCGGCCAGCGCCAGCAACCACGGTGAGGTCGGCAACCGATATTGGCTGTCGATGAACCCAGCCCATTCCCTTGCCGTTGCCGGCGTCACCCGCTCGACCGAGACATCCTCCGTCGGGAAAAGCGGCTCAGCGGGCAATGGCGTGGCGTCGCGAAAGATGCGTTCCCAGCCGCCCTGACGTTGCAGGCCGCGCGCCTCGAGCCAGCAGCTGAGCGTCGCGGGCTCGGTGTGTGGGTTGGTGTAGAACCAGGGCCGCAGAATGCCGGCGTCGCGATAATGCGCCAGAAGCGCGTCGAGCCGGCTCTCGGTGGCCGCGCTCTCGACGCCGAAATTTTTGACACAGTTGAAATGGATGAACGGGATCGTCGTGCAGGTGGTCCAGACGAGATCGCCATCTTCGGCGATGGCAAGGCCTTGCCTTGCGGCAAAGTCTGACGGCGCGGCGCGATAGAGGTCGAGCCACGCATTGACCTCGGCGCGTTCGATGGCGCGACTGAGGTTGCGAGGTATCTCGTCGACGCCGATGGCGGGCGAGCGTGGCTCCGGCGGGATTGCGGGCTGCAATTCCGACAGGGCGGCGGGCTGCATGACTTCCTCCCAAGTATGAACTTACACTGTAAGATTAGTGGAGACTAATCTCATGCCGTGCGTTGTCAAGCCGAGGCAGCGACGTGGGCGAACATTGGAGGGATAGCACACCTCCGCCCGGCCAACGTCTCGCTGCAAAGCCCTAACAATTCGATTCAAACTTTGTTGGTAGTTTCTTGTTAGGAATCCAGCTTGGTTTGTCCGGCGGCGTTGTCCTGCCTTCGGTCTGTTGTGTTTTGCGTACAGGTCCAGATGCGGTTATCAGGCGTCGTCATCTTTTCGATCGCAGCGCTGTGCCTTGCCGGCTGCACATCGACATCCGGCGTCGATGCGCTGCAAGTGCCGTCCAGCGAGACGACCAGCTCGGTTGTGCGGCCGCCCGCGCCGGTGGCATCTGCTGCGAAAACTGATGCTGCGCCCGCCTTCGCGGAACAGGAGCAGGACGAACAGCCGGTCGCCATGGCGGAGCCCGACCAAAGCGTCGAGCCGCCGGCCGAGGTGATCGCGCTGGTATCGCCGCCGAGGCGGCTGACACGCGCAGCGCCAGCAATGCTTGCCGAGCCGGTCACGCGCTATGGTTTTCGCGATGCCAAGCCGATCAATTTCGGCAAGGCATCCTCGCCGAGGCGTCTCGCCGTCCACGGCGTCGACGTCTCGCGCTGGCAGGGCAATGTGAACTGGGGAAAGCTGCGTGCCCAGGGCGCCAATTTCGCCTACATCAAGGCGACTGACGGGGGCGATCATCTCGACCCGATGTTTACCAGGAACTGGCGCAGTGCCGATGCCGCCGGCCTGAAACGCGGCGCCTATCATTTCTTCTACTGGTGCCGGACCGCCGGCGAGCAGGCCGACTGGTTCATCCGCAACGTGCCGAGGGTCGAGGGTGCGCTGCCGCCGGTGATCGACGTCGAGTGGAACGGCGACTCCAGCTGCAAGCGCCGCCCATCGCGGCAAAAGGTGCTGGAGAAGATGCAGGTGTTCATGGACAAGCTCGAGCGCTACTACGGCCAGCGCCCGATCATCTACACCGCGCCTGACTTTTACCGTGACAACCTGCGCGGCGCATTTTTGGATTACCCGTTCTGGCTGCGCGCCGTGGCCGCCCACCCGTCAAAGGTCTATCCCGGGCGCAAATGGCTGTTCTGGCAATATTCCGGCTCCGGCCTGTCGCACGGGGTGAGGGGCCGCATCGACCTCAACGTGTTCCGTGGCGATGAGCGCGCCTGGCGCGACTGGACTGGCGGACGGCAGATGGTGGCCGAGGCGGAATGAGGGCGGTCGCGCCTATTCCAGCTTTGGTGATTTAGCCGAAGCCTCTCCGCGGTCGTCATCCTAGGGCGGAGCAGGAGCGAAGCGACGTCGCGGAGACCCTAGGATCCATGCCGTGATGGTCGCCTAAGAATGCAGCGATGCAGAACGAGTGCCGGTGCCTCCTCTGCTCTGCCGGACATTCGTCGCTCGGAAAGCCAAGCAATGGCTTCCGCTCCTCGCTCCCATCCACGAGATTGGCAGCGCCCTTTCACGACGTCGAAGATTGGCGAAGCCGGTCTCTCTGGGGGAAATGCCCGGCAGGGCGCTGTCCCGCCGGCGTTTCGCACCTTCTGCACTGCCGCGCTGCTCGGAAGGCACGGCATGGATCCTAGGGTCTCCGCGACGTCACTTCGCTCCTGCTCCGCCCTAGGATGACGACGAGAGGATTGCCCCTCGTCATTCCGTCACTGGCTCATTGAGCATGGCTTCAATGTTGTAGCCATCGGGATCAAGTACAAAACAGGCATAGTAATTCTCTGCATATTCCGGACGCGGGCCGGGTACACCATTGTCTGCGCCACCTGCGTCGAGGGCAGCTCGATAGAACGCGTCAACCGCTGCCCTGCCATTTACCCGGAAAGCGACGTGCACACGGGTCAGCGGTGGTTTGCTGTCCGAATGTTGAATCTCGAACAAGCTGCCGCTGCCGACATCAAAAGCCCAAAACACCCCCTGCTTACCAAAGGAAAGGCGATATCCCAAAGGTCCAAAAGCTCTTTCGTAGAAGAGTTTGCTCTTCTGCAGATCGCTCACTGCAACCGTTATGTGATCAATCATTCCGCACCATCGCGGGACTCTGACACTCGAAGCGGGACGCCGCAACCCTGCAGCACCACATTTTGCCCGGCTCTATGCCTCTACATATTCCGCCAGACTAACAGCCTTGGGCACATCCAGCCCATCGGCGCGCAAGCCTTCGATATGAAAGCGTATTGCGTCGCGAATTTCGACCTCAACCTCAGGCACCGTCGCAGCGGTGGCGATGCAGCCGGGCAGATCCGGCACATAAGCGGAAAAATTGTTTCCGGCTTTTTCAATCACCACCGCGTAACGCATGTCATCGCTCCTTTAGGCGGACTGCCGGCCACGGCGACGAAGGGGCTGGCGGCATTGACGCGATAGACGGCAATTGCTGGCAGAAGCAATTGGGCGGCTATCTTGGCGTCGTTAGCTCGGGTAGCGCATCCCATGCCAGGTTTCGCCGGGGTCCTTCGGGATCAGCTTCGGGCGCCACGTTATCGAGGAAGTCGGATCTAGCCCCTTTGAAAGCGTCGCATCTGCTCGTTCTAGAAGGTAGTCTGGTGACTCGCCGATAGACGCCCTGCCTTCCCAAAGAGAGCCGCTCTCGAACTGATGGAATTGGATGCGAAATACCGGCCAACTTTTCTTCTTCGCGCGCATTAGCTGGGTGGCCTGATTGTACTCGCGCGATGCATAGATATGCATACAGTGGTAAAGAATGGTGTCAATCGAGGTGCGTCCTGAGAAGATCGTTATGAATTCGACTCCATTTGTGGAGGTCTTAGATAGGATCCAGCAATTTTTTATTATTGAGTATTGGCGATTAAAGTAGGAACGAAACAGGTAAATTTGATACAAGATAAACTCTTGGCCAGTTGTTCTATCTTGAAAATACTTTTCGATCTCGCGTTCTATTTCTATTTTCGACGCGCCTGAACGGATCGCGTTTGAAATGGCAGTAAGTGCTCGGCGTTCGTCGTTTGGGTGTACGGCGAAAGGGGCGCTGTCAAAGGCAAACGCCCCCTTCAATTGTCTACGCCAGTCGGCCATCGAAGATGTGAGCGCTCAGCTACACCCGCTCGTCGCCCCGCAAGTATCGCACTTCTCGCAAGTGCCGTTCCGCACCATCGTGAAGTTATGGCATTCCGAGCATTCGTTGCCGGTGTAGCCCTGCATCAATGATTGCTGGCGCCGGTTGGCGGCGAGCGCTTTGGCTTCGGCTGCTTCTTTCGCGGCCTCGTCGGTGAACAGCTCCGTCGGGTCGGAGGCTTCCGCGTAGACGATGTCCTCGACCAGTTCCCTGGCGCGCTCCTCGTAGTCGCGCTTGTAGGCGATGGCTTCGTCGCTGGCGGGCTTCAGCGTCAGCACATTGGAGCCGGAGAAAGCGGTCGGGGCGGTACGGGCTGGAGTTCCGGAACCGGAACCCGCAAAGCCTTTCGGCTCGGCGCCCATGCCCGACACCAGCTTGACCGGCGAGGCGCCGCGGGTCAGGCCCTTGGAGAAGGGCGTCGCCTTGCCTTCATTGATGCCGCGTCCGAGTGCCGTCTTGTCGAAATCCGACTGGTCGACATGGGCGAGATCGTGGCGGCCGAGATAGGAGACAGCCAGTTCGCGGAACACGTAGTCGAGGATCGACGTGGCGTTCTTGATGGCGTCGTTGCCCTGCACCATGCCGGCCGGCTCGAACTTGGTGAAGGTGAAGGCCTCGACATATTCGTCGAGCGGCACGCCATATTGCAGGCCGAGCGAGATGGCGATAGCGAAGTTGTTCATCATCGCCCGGAAGGCGGCACCTTCCTTGTGCATGTCGATGAAGATCTCGCCGATACGGCCGTCATCAAACTCGCCAGTGCGCAGATAGACCTTGTGGCCGCCGACGACCGCCTTCTGGGTATAGCCCTTGCGGCGGTTCGGCAGTTTCTCGCGGTCGCGGTAGAGACGCTCGACGACGCGCTCGACGATCTTCTCGGTCACCTGCACGGCGCGCTGTGCGGCCGGCGCCGCGATCAGCTGCTCGATGGCTTCGTCCTCGTCGTCTTCGACGTCGGCAAGCAACGAGGCGTTGAGCGGCTGCGACAGCTTCGAGCCGTCGCGATAGAGCGCGTTGGCCTTCAGCGCCAGCTTCCACGACAGCATGTAGGCGCCCTTGGCGTCTTCCACCGTCGCGTCGTTCGGCATGTTGATGGTCTTGGAGATGGCGCCGGAGATGAAGGGCTGCGCCGCCGCCATCATCATGATGTGGCTGTTGATCGACAGCGAACGCTTGCCGATCTTGCCGCACGGGCTGGCGCAGTCGAACACCGGCAGGTGTTCGGCCTTCAGGAACGGCGCGCCTTCCAGCGTCATCGCCCCGCAGACATGGATGTTGGCGGCCTCGATGTCCTTCTTCGAAAAGCCCAGCGCCGGCAGCATCTCGAACGAGAAATCATTGAGCTGCTCGTCGGTGAAGCCGAACGTCTCCTTCACCCAGTCAGCGCCCAGCGTCCACTGGTTGAAGACGAATTTGATGTCGAAGGCCGACTTCAGCGCGGCATTGAGTGCTGCGATCTTTTCGTCGGTAAAGCCTTTTGCCTTGAGCGAGCCGGGGTTGATGCCCGGCGCCTGGTTGAGATTGCCGTGGCCGACGGCATAGGCCTCGATCTCGGCGATCTGGGCCTCGGAATAGCCGAGCGTGCGCAGCGCTTCGGGCACCGCGCGGTTGATGATCTTGAAATAGCCGCCGCCGGCGAGCTTCTTGAATTTTACCAGCGCGAAGTCGGGCTCGATGCCGGTGGTGTCGCAATCCATCACCAGGCCGATCGTGCCGGTCGGCGCGATCACCGTTGCCTGCGCGTTGCGGTAGCCATGCTCCTCGCCGAGCTCGATGGCGCGGTCCCAGGCGGCCTTGGCATGGTCGGCAAGCTCCTGCTGCCTGAGATCGGAGGCGACCAGCGGCACCGGGTTGACGGCTAGCTTCTCGTAGCCGTCCCTTTCGCCATAGGCCGCGCGGCGGTGGTTGCGCATGACGCGCAGCATGTTCTGCGCATTGCGGTCATAATCGGGGAAGGCGCCGAGCTCGGCGGCCATTTCGGCCGAAGTGGCATAGGCCGTGCCGGTCATGATCGCGGTGAGGGCGGCGCAGATGGCGCGGCCCTCGTCGGAATCATAGGGAATGCCCGAGGTCATCAGCAGGCCGCCAATATTGGCGTAGCCGAGGCCGAGCGTGCGGTACTCGTAGGAAAGCTTGGCGATCTCCTTCGACGGGAACTGCGCCATCATCACCGAGATTTCCAGCACCATGGTCCACAGCCGCACCGTGTGCTCGTAGGCTGATATGTCGATCGTGCCGTCGGCATTGCGGTAGGGCAGAAGGTTGATCGACGCCAGGTTGCAGGCGGTGTCGTCGAGGAACATGTATTCCGAGCACGGGTTGGACGCCCGGATCGCACCGGCCGAGGCGCAGGTGTGCCAGTCGTTCATCGTCGTGTTGAAATGCAGGCCCGGATCGGCCGACGCCCAGGCGGCATAGCCGATCTTTTCCCAGAGATCGCGCGCCTTCAGCGTCTTCAGCACCTTGCCGTCCTTGCGGGCGGTGAGATGCCAGTCGCCGTCCTGCTCGACGGCGCGCAGGAAATCGTCCTTCAGCGACACCGAATTGTTGGAATTCTGGCCGGAAACGGTGAGATAGGCGTCCGAATCCCAGTCGGTGTCGTAGGTCTTGAACGACATCGAGGTGTAGCCCTGCTTGGCGAACTGGATGACGCGGTAGATGTAGTTCTCCGGCACCGCGTCCTTCTTGGCCGCCTTGATCTCGCGCTTCAGCGCGGTGTTGACCGCCGGGTCGAAGCAGTCGTCGCCATTGCCTTCGCAGTTGATGCAGGCCTTCATGATCGCTTCGAGATGCTTCTTGACGATCTTCGAGCCGGTAACCAGCGAGGCGACCTTCTGCTCCTCATTGACCTTCCAGTCGATGAATTCCTCGATATCGGGATGATCAGCGTCGACGATGACCATTTTCGCGGCGCGACGCGTGGTGCCGCCCGACTTGATGGCGCCCGCCGCGCGGTCGCCGATCTTGAGGAAGCTCATCAGCCCCGACGAGCGGCCGCCGCCCGACAGCTTTTCGCCTTCGCCGCGCAGGAACGAGAAGTTGGAGCCGGTGCCGGAGCCGTATTTGAACAGCCGCGCCTCACGCACCCACAGGTCCATGATGCCGCCCTCGTTGACGAGGTCGTCCTGCACGCCCTGGATGAAGCAGGCATGCGGCTGCGGATGCTCGTAGGAAGACTTCGACTTGGTCAGCTTGCCGGTGAACGGGTCGACATAGAAATGGCCCTGGCTCGGACCGTCGATGCCATAGGCCCAGTGCAGGCCGGTGTTGAACCATTGCGGCGAGTTCGGCGCGACGCGCTGGGTGGCCAGCATATAGGCGAGCTCGTCGCGGAAGGCGCTCGCGTCTTCCTCCGACTTGAAGTAGCCGCCCTTCCAGCCCCAATAGGTCCAGGTACCGGCAAGCCGGTCGAAGACCTGGCGGGCGTCGATCTCGGAACCGTAGCGCTCGGCTTCCGGCAGCTTGGCCAGTTCAGCCTCGTCGGCGACGGAGCGCCACAGGAAGGAGGGGACTTGCGTCTCTTCGACCTTCTTCAGCCGTGCGGGAACACCCGCCTTGCGGAAATATTTCTGCGCCAGGATATCGGCGGCAACCTGGGAGAACTGCGCCGGCACGTCGATGTTGTCCAAGCGGAACACCACCGAGCCATCCGGATTCTTGATCTCGGAAAGCGCCTTGCGGAATTCGATCTCCGCGTAAGCTGATTGCCCTGGCTTGGTGAAACGACGCTCGATGCGCATTGGTCCGGTCCCTTTTGTCTACATATAGCGCTTTTCCCAGAGGATTTCTGCCCTCTTGACGAAACGCGCATGTCCGCCGTCTGCCGGCGTTCGAAACCCGCCGGCTCTCATCTTCACAGTCTCCGCCGCCCTGCCGGTCAAACCTCTCGCGAGGCCGCTGTCCAACGCGCTCACGGACCCTGTGGGTCCCTCAAAACTGAAAACTTTTTGTAACGCCCTCGATCGAGGGAAATTTACATTATCTAGCGTCGAACCTACCTGCAAACACTAAATATAGTATTAACAGACAATTTATTCAAGTCCGACAATCCTCCCCTTTCGCCACCCAAGGCTTCAAAATCCCACGCCTTCGCCGGCCTCGTAAACAGGCGGGAATGCGGCTCAAAACGCACATATTCCGGGAAAAAGACCGGCCTCGAAACTTTTCCGGTCGCACTCTCAACAGGAGCGCATGGCCTATAAAAGGCGACTCGTTTTGCGGCGTCAAGGATTCGTTTGCGTAGCTTTTATGACCCCCACATCTTGTGTGTCACACATGTGGATAACGGGGATAGAAGCGGAGCGCAAGGAAGGGTCGGCTCTGGGTGGAGGCGCTTCGGCAACGACGTTCCACAGCACCTGAGCGATAGGCTATGCGCGACTGAGACTCAGGAGAACCGATGCGGATCCGCGCAGAAATGGGCGATGATCTGGCTGAGGTCGGGTTCGTTGACCATGCGCACAGCCTCGGCGGCGCTGACCCACTTGCGGGTGCGTGCCCGCTTTTCCTTCCACCGGTCGGCGACCTTGTCGACCTGCAGCGGGAAGACCAGCACCTCGCACGGCACTTCCTCGCCGGAATCCAGCAGCTTGGCATAGAAATAGCGGCCGGCCTCGTGATGCGAGATTGTGCCGCTCAGGCCGGCCTCCTCGCCGGCTTCGCGTGCCGCCGCTTCGCAAAGCGGCTCCTTCGCTTCCGGCCAGCCCTTGGGAAGCACCCAACGGCCGGTATCGCGGCTGGTAATCAGCATGATTTCGACGCCGTCGCCGCTATCGCGCCAGGGCAGCGCTGCAACCTGCAGGCGGGAGGGCACCGCGCCGAAGAGTCGCCGGACCCTTTCGGCCTTATGGTCGTGCGTCGTTGGCCTCGTCAACATCGGAGAAGCTTGCCCCAGCTTCCAGAATCATTTGCCGTCTCACGAATCTTACGGCTAATTATAAGCAATGAAAGTAAAAAATGTTTCACGGATCGGCCAGATTCCGTCAATCTGCGCCGATCTCAGCCTAATGGCGCGACTGCAGCAGCGTCGCGCCACGCCTTTATCGGTGTGCGGAGGTCCCCTGGGCGGACTCGGTGCATCAAGCGGCGTTGCCGCGAATCAGCCGGCGTGGTCGTCGGCGATCGGCTTCTGGTAGGTGAAGCCCATGTCCCAGGGGAAATAGATCCAGGTGTCCTGGCTGACCTCGGTGACGAAAGTGTCAACCATCGGCCTGCCTTTCGGCTTGGCATAGACGGTGGCGAAATGCGCCTTGGGCATCATCGCGCGCACTATGCCCGCCGTCTTGCCGGTGTCGGTGAGGTCGTCGATGATCAGCACGCCGGCCCCGTCATCGGCGAGCAGCGCCGGCGTGACCTCCTTCAGCACCTGCAATTGCCCCTGGCTGGTATAATCGTGGTAGGAGGCGACGCAGACCGTCTCGATGATGCGGATGCCAAGCTCGCGCGAAATGATGGCGGCCGGAACCAGGCCGCCGCGCGTGATGCAGACGATCGCCTTCCATTGCCCCTTGTTGGCGCCGGCAAGCCGCCAGGCGAGCGCGCGCGCATCGCGGTGGAACTGGTCCCAGGAGACCGGGAAGGCTTTTTCGGGCAGGGACATCTTTCGCGCACTCCGTAAAGCGCGCATCGCGCGCAGACACCTATGGAATGCGCGCGGAATTAACTGGAAAGGCTTGGCTTTGGCAAGGGCGCGGCAAAGCTATTGTCCTGCCAGCTATCCCTGTGAACCTACCGCGACAGGAAAGCCGCCACCGGGGCGGTGCGCAGCACCGTTCGCGTCACCCCGCCGAACAGCAGCTGGCGCAGCCAGGAATGGCTGTAGGCGCCGAGCACGAGCAGGTCCGCACCCGACTCGGCGACCCTGGTCTGGATGATGTCGTCAACGGAAGCGCCGCCGGACCTCAGCACCGAGACGCTGACGGTCGCGCCATGCCTGGACAGCGAGGCGGCGATCTCGGCGCCGGCTGTTTCCGGCGCCTCGTCGAGCGTATCGGGCGGGTCGATGACGACGATGTCCGTCTTTTCGGCCTCGATGATGAAGGGCAGGGCATCGAAGGCCGCGCGCGCGGCTTCCTTGCTGCCGTTCCAGGCGAGCAGCACATGCTTGAAGCTGGTGACCAGCGGACCCGAATGCGGCACCACCAGCACCGGCCGGCCGGCATCGTAGACCAGGGTGTCGACGTCGGCGCTCGGGTCGCTGCCCGATTCGCGCTGCGCGGCGATGATCAGGTCCGCGGTGCGAACGGTCGAGATGCCGGTCAGCGCACTGTCGCCGGAAAAACTCTCGAGACTGCGCCACTCGAACGACAGGCCGGAATTCTCGATGCGCTTGTGAAAGGCGGCCTGCAACTTCTCGGCGCGCTCCCGGTTCATATCGGCGGAAACCTGCAGGAACTCGGTGTCCGGAAAGCCGGTGGCAGAGGTGTAGGGCACGGGCAGCGCCTCGGCATGGATGCCGATAAGATGGCTCTGGAATCGGCCGGCCAGCGGGATCGCGCAGTCGAGGACGCGCTCGGCATCCTGTTCATTCTGCAATATGGCGACGATGGTCTTGAAGCGCATGGCAGTCCCTCACTTCTTACGGCGATCCCACTCGTGACAAACGTCACTGCGCGATGCTGGTTCCGTCAGGCCGGCCGATCAGCCCACTCGGCTTGCCTTGATCAAGCCCGCCACCATAGCCTCTACGTCGGCGCGTGCGGAGTCCAGTGCCTGCTGGCTGCGGGCGCGCACCACCAGTTCCGTCCAGAATTTGCCATCGCCATATTTCGGGTAGGAGCCGATGATCGTGTCCGGATGCGCCTTCTGGATGTCGCCCAGCGGCCCGCCGATCAGGCCTTCGCCGAACGGGCATTCCACGGTTGCCGACAGCATTTTGGTGCCGGCCCGCAATGTCGGCACGACATTGTCGAGCATCGCCTGGAAAATCGCCGGCACGCCGGCCATGACATGGACGTTGCCGATGCGAAAGCCCGGCGCAACCGACACTGGATTATCGATGTGGTCTGCCCCGCGCGGCATCCGCGCCATGCGCTTGCGCGCTTCGGTGTATTCGATGCCGCGGGCGGCGTAGCTTGCCTCCAGCAGGGCGTAGGCCTTGGCGTCGTATTCGCATGGCACGCCAAAGGCCTTGGCAACCGAATCGGCGGTGATGTCGTCATGCGTCGGGCCGATGCCGCCGGTGGTGAAGACATAAGTATAGCGGGTGCGCAGCGCATTCACCGCAGCGACGATCTCGTCTTCCTCGTCCGCAACGATGCGCACTTCCTTCAGGTCGATGCCGATCGCCGTCATGATGTCGGCGAGGTGGCCGATGTTCTTGTCCTTGGTGCGGCCGGACAGAATCTCGTCGCCGATGACGAGCATGGCGGCGGTGACGATTTCGGTCATGACTGGCTCCGGCAAACGGGTCGCCTGAGATAGCGCGGCAAACGGCCGGCGGCAATGCCGCCAAACAACGGATCTACCTGTGCCACCTCCCTTGCAGTGCACCCGTCGGCGGGTGATGCTGCGTGCCGGTTTGGAGCCCTGAGCAAGACATGCCGGCATCGATTCTGCTATGGCTACCCGGCGCGCTGTTTCTGCTGGCGCTCGTCGTGGCAGCCTATACGATGCTGGCGACGCTGCGGATCGCGGCGAAGGCCGAAAGGCTGGTGCCGGCCAGTGGCAAATTCATCGAGATCGACGGCAACCGCATCCATTATGTCGAGACGGGCGAGGGGCGGCCGATCGTCTTCCTGCACGGCCTCGGCGCGCAGCTTCATCAATTCGGCCATACGCTGTTCGGACGGTTCGGCCCGAACTATCGGCTGATCGCGCTCGACCGTCCGGGCTCCGGCTATTCGGTGCGGGCCAGGGGCGCCAGCGGACGGCTGCCCGAGCAGGCCGAGATCGTGCGGCATTTTATCGAGGCGCTTGGGCTGAAAAAGCCGCTGGTCGTCGGTCATTCGCTGGGTGGCGCCATCGCGCTGATGCTGGCTATCGAGCATCCAGAGGCGATTTCCGGCATCGCCTTGCTGGCACCGCTGACCCATCTGGAGCCGGACGCGCGCGAGAAGTTCGGCCCGCTGTACATTAAGTCGCCGCTGCGGCGCCGGATCATGGCTCATACGGTGGCGATCCCGGCGGCTCTCAAATATGCCGAAGCGACGCTTGCCTTCATCTTCGCGCCGCAGACGGCGCCGGCCGACTATATGGTCGAGGGCGGCGGCTGGTGCGGGCTGAGGCCAAGCCATTTCTATGCAACGTCGACCGATGTCGTGGCCATCGAGCACGACCTTGGCCGCATCGAGCAACGCTATCGCGAGATCACCTTGCCGGCCGGCATTCTGTTTGGTGCTTCCGACTTCGTGCTTGGCATCGATATCCATGCCTGGCCGCTGATGGAAAAGATCAGCGGGCTCGATTTCGAGCCGGTCGAGGGGCTTGGCCATATGCCGCAATTCGTTGAGCCGGAACGGGTCGTCGCTTTCATCGAACGCATTGCCGACCGCGCATTTGCGCCGAAGTCCGACACCGGCAGCTGACACCCTTCCGTAACCTCGCGCATTCCTCACGCAAAGGTGTGCAAGCCTGTCTCCGACGCCAACGCCAACACGAATGTCAACGATCAATACTGCGGCAAATAACCGGCCGTAGCCTCGGCCGGCAGTGTGCCTACCCCAGGCATTCCGGCCGCCGGGAATACCTCCGAACCCAATCACGATGCTGGCTATTCCTTCACGGCTCCGGTCATCGAGGAAACATAGTGCTCGACAAAGAACGAATAGAGCACCACGACCGGCAGCGAGCCGATCAGCGCTCCCGCCATCAGCGCCCCCCATTCATAGACGTCCGAGCGCACCAGCTCGGTGAGCACGCCGACCGGCACAGTCTTGTTTTCGGACGACTGGATGAAGGTCAAGGCGTAGATGAACTCGTTCCATGACAGCGTGAATGCGAATATGCCGGCGGAAATCAGGCCCGGCACCGATAGCGGCAGCACGATCTTGGTGAGGATCTGCCAACGGCTCGCCCCGTCGATCAGCGCGCATTCTTCCAGCTCGAACGGGATCGAGCGGAAATAACCCATCAGCAGCCATGTGCAGAACGGGATCAGGAAGGTCGGATAGGTGAGGATGAGCGCGAACGGCGTGTCGTAAAGTCCAAGGTTGAACACCATCACAGACAGCGGAATGAACAGGATCGAGGGCGGCACGAGATAGGCGAGGAACACCGCGAGGCCGACCTGCCGCGCCCCGGAGAACCTCAAGCGTTCGATCGCATAGGCAGCGAACACCGCAGCCAGCAGCGACAGGAACGTGGCGGCGGTCGAGATGATGATCGTGTTGAGCAGCCAGCCCGGATAAGACGTCTCGAAGAGCAGGTAGCGGATATGCTCGAGCGTCGGATGCACCACCCAGAACGGATTGAAATTGGCGTAGTCGGTCATCTCGAGGTTGGGCTTAACCGCCGTGATCGTCATCCAGTAGAACGGAAACAACAGCACGATGACGAAGATCAGCAACGGCAGGTAGACCGTCACCACGCGGCGCGGCAAACTCTGCAGGTAGCCCATGCCGCCTTCGTCGAGTTCCGGGCGTTTGCTCGTTTCGATCGCGGTCATGTCAATCTCCGCCGCCCTGCTGCCATTTGCGACGCTGCAGGCCAAAATAGCTGAACAGGATCGCCGCCAGCAGGAACGGGATCATGGCAACTGCGATCGCGGCGCCTTCGCCAAGCTGGCCTCCGGAAATGCCGCGCTGGAACGACAGCGTCGCCATCAGATGCGTGGCGTTCACGGGCCCGCCGCGCGTCAGCACATAGATCAGCTGGAAATCGGTGAAGGTGAACAGCACCGAAAACGTCATGGTGATGGCGATGATCGGCGTCAGCAGCGGCAGCGTCACATAGCGGAACAATTGCCAGCGGCTGGCGCCGTCGAGCGTGGCGGCCTCGTAGAGCGACTGCGGAATCGTCTGCAGGCCGGCAAGCAGCGTGATCGCCACAAAAGGAATGCCGCGCCAGACATTGGCGGCGATGACCGAAGCCCGCGCATTCTCGGGATCGCCGAGGAAGTTGATGCGATGGTCGATCAGGCCCATTTCCATAAGCGCCCAGGACAGGATCGAGAATTGCGAATCGTAGATCCACCAGAAGGCGATCGCCGACAGCACCGTCGGCACCACCCAGGGCAGCAGGACGATCGCGCGGAAGAACGACTTGAACGGCAGGTTCTGGTTGAGGATAAGCGCCAGCCACAGGCCGAGCGCAAACTTCAGGATCGAGGCGCTGATCGTGTAGAGCAAGGTGTTGAAGACGGAGAGCCAGAAGACGGCGTCATCCCACAGATATTCGTAGTTCTCGATACCGATGAAGATGCCGGGGCGGCCGATGCGGGCATCGGTGAAGCCGAGCCAGACGCCGAGCCCGAGCGGATAGGTCAGGAAGACCAGTAGCAGCGCCGCCGCCGGCAGCATGAAGCCGAAGCCAAGCGCGTTATGACTTTCGGACACGAACGTCAGAATGCGCGACAGCGCCGACCGGCGTGGCTGAGCGGCAGCGGAGGTCACGGCCATGGGTCGGCTCCTCTAAGGTCTCATTGAACGGCCGGGCGGCCATGCGCGATTCGAAGCCGGGCAGCATGGCTGCCCGGCTGAACCCGGCTCAAACGCGATAGTAGCGGTTTGCGCGCTTCTCGGCTTCTTCCATCGCTTCTTGCGGCGTCGCCTGGCCTGTCACCGCCTTGGCGAACATGTCGACCAGCACATAGTCGGCCATGGTCGCTGCCGAGGCGTAGCCGAGCGGGCCGGCATAGCCGTTGGGCCGCAGCGTCGCCGAGGCCTTGGCATAGGCGGCATTGTTCGGATCGGCCGTCCATACCGGGTTGTTGTCGAAGGCTTTGAGCGTCTGGCAGCAATAGCCTGCCGACGACGTGATCCACTGCGACATTTGCGGATCCTCGAACATGAACTGCAGGTAGGCCTTGGCGGCGTTGGGGTAGGGCGTGTAGTCGAAGATCACGGCCGTGGTCACCTGGAACAGCTCGACGGATTTCCCGACCGGGCCGATCGGCAGGTTGGTGGTACGGATGTCCTTGGCTATCTCAGTGAGCTTCGGATCCTTGTCCTTGTTGATCTTGGCGGTGTTGTAGGCCGAAATGCCGTTGGCGATGACGCTCAATTGCCCGGCCAGGAAGGCGCGGTTGTTGTTGACGTCGAGCCAGCTTTCGGTACCGGGAATGAAGGTCTTGTAGAGCTCCTGCGCGTATTCGATCGCCTTGAGCGTCTCGGGGCTATTGATCGTCACCTTGCCGCTCTCGTCGACCATCTGGCCGCCATGGCTCCACAGCAGCCAGTGGGCGTAGTTGTTGCCGTCGCCTACGCCGTGGCCATGCGTGAAGCCGGCCGGGTGCCCCTTTGCCTGCAATGCCTTGCAAAGCTCGAGCAAGCCTGCCGTGTCCTTCGGAAATTCGGAGAAGCCGGCCTCCTTCACCCAGCTTTCGCGATAGACGATGGCATTGCCGATTGTCGCCAGCGGCAGGCCGAGGAATTTGCCTTGCCGTGTCGCATATTGGTGCGGTCCATCGTGCCAGCCGCCATATTTCGAGCCGAGATATTCGCCCAGTTCCGTCACGTCGTGCAGCTTGTCGGGATATTGGTGCGGGTCGTCGAACCAGACGAACATCAGGTCCGGACCGGAGCCGACATTGGCGGCGACCGCCGCCTTGGGGCGGATGTCCTCCCAGCTTTCCTTGTCGACGCGGACCTCGACACCGGTCGCTTCGGTGAAGCGCTTGGTATTGGCCAGCCATTGATCCTCGTCGCCCTGCACGAAGGGCGACCAGCGCAGCAGCCTGAGCTTGGCGCCGTCCTCGGGCTTGTATTTCAATCCCTCCTGGGCAAAGGCGGGAGAGCCGATGAACCGGGTTCCCAAGGCTCCCGCCGCCACGCCGGCGGTGGTGCGGATCACGTCGCGTCTGGTGAATTTCATGCTCGCTTCCTCCTGCTTATTGTCCTTGCCGTCCTACTGCCCGATGGGTGTTTCGAACCGCTGTCCGGTTTTGCCGTGAAAGAGATGGATGAGGCCAGGCTCGGCCGTAAGCCGGATGGTTTCGCCCGGCGTAAAGGAATGGCGTTCCCGGAAGTTTGCGACGATCTCCTCGCCGCCGGCGGTGCGGCCGATGAGCTGCACTTCGGACCCTGTCGGCTCGACCACCACGACGGTGACCGGGATGCCCTGATGGTCGGACAGCCGTAAATGCTCGGGCCGTATCCCCAGCACGACCGGCTCACCATTGCCGATGGAAAGTGCAGAGGCCAACGGGACCGAAATCCCTCCGGCGCCGCGAAATGACGGCGAGCCGTCGCTTACGATCTCGCCCCTGAGCATGTTCATGGCGGGCGAGCCGATGAAGCTGGCGACAAAAAGATTGTTCGGCCGGTCGTACAGCTCGAGCGGCGGCCCGATCTGCTCGACGATGCCGTCATGCATGACGACGATCTTGTCGGCCATGGTCATCGCCTCGATCTGGTCGTGGGTGACGTAGACCGTCGTCGTCTTCAGGCGCTGGTGCAGTTCCTTGATCTCGGCGCGCATCTGCACCCGGAGCTTGGCATCGAGATTGGACAGCGGCTCGTCGAACAGGAAGACCTGCGGATCGCGCACGATCGCCCGGCCCATGGCAACGCGCTGGCGCTGCCCGCCGGAAAGCTGGCGCGGATAGCGGTCGAGCAGCGGCACCAGTCCCAGGATTTCGGCCGCGCGCCGCACGCCGGCATCGCTCTCCGTCTTGGGAACGCCCTTGAGCATCAGCGAGAACGCCATGTTCTCGGCGACCGTCATATGCGGGTAGAGCGCATAGTTCTGGAAGACCATGGCGACGTCGCGCTCCTTTGGCGCAACGTTATTGACGACACGTTTGCCGATCGCGATCTGGCCGCGCGAGATCTTTTCCAGGCCGGCGATCATCCTGAGAAGGGTCGACTTTCCGCAACCCGAAGGACCGACCAGCGTGACGAACTCGCCGTCGTCTATATCGACGCTGACCCCGTGCAGGACCTCGACGGTCCCAAATGATTTGTAGACATCGCCGATCGCGACAGACGCCATCGATCTCCTCCCGATTGATTCCCGCAACGACTTCGAAGGAAACCGCTTTCCTGCCTGGACCGCGACAGCGCCCAGGCTCCTCCCCGGTCACGCGCGATGTGAGACGGTAGCGCTACCAAACCGGCCTGTAAAGCAGCCCGGCATCACCTGGATATCGACACACCCTAATCCGAAACCTCCGTCTGCGGCCGGTCGCGGCCATCTGCGAGCTCGTCGTGCCATTTGCCGTCGGCGTCCTCGTACTGGATGCCGTCGGTATTGCCGGCGACCTGCTGTTCGGCCGAAGCGATCTCGGCGGCGCGCAACGCGTCCTGATGGGTGGGGAATGTTTCGGAGAATGTCGAGCCAACCTTGTAGGCCCAGCCTCCGTCATGCTCGACGATCTTGTAGGTCAGTTTCGCCATGAAACCCTCCGGTTGAAAGCCCGTTGCCTCAATGCAGCCTATCGTCGGCCAGTCTGTCGTCTGGCAGCCTGTCGTCTGTGACCAGCACGTCCGATTCCCTGGCGGCTTCGATCAGTGCCCGGCGCGCATCCGCCGTCGAACGATAACCTTCCAGCACTTTTAGGCAAGTGTCGAGGGCATCACGATGACGCGGCCCGCGATTGAGTGGCCAGACCGTCATCAGGCACTCCGCCGCCTCCTGGGCGCTGCGGATCTGCCGATATTTGCCGACATGGCCGAGTTCGACCACGACCGGCTTTTCAAATGGCTTGCTGTCCATCATCGCCGCCAACGCGGAGCGGCCGATTTGGTTGCAACTGCTATTTTAGCTCAGGCGAAAATAGCTCAATAGCCGCAGTCGTTGCGCAGCCAGCGTGCATTCGCCCAGCCGGTGCGGCCGCCGAAATCGACCTTGTACCAGCTTCCGCGGCGGTCGAAGATCTCGGTTTGGTCGCCGTTGAATAATTGCCCGATCATGCGCGACGACGAGTTCGGTCGGGCTCGAACGGCGAGAAAGCCGCTTCCCGTCGCCAGATTGTAGTGCCTGGAAAGGCCGTGCACCGTGCCTTCGCAATATTGCGCCCCGGCCGGCGTCGGTGCGGCGAACGACAGCCCGGCCAACACCGCGGCAGCAGCCGCAATGGAATTCCCCCTGAACGGCATGTCTCTGCTCCCCAACCCGCCGCGCCCAGCCGCGGCCCCGGCCACCCTACACCGGCAGAGGATCAAAGCGAAGCTGTGATGCCTCGCCCAGTGAGGTGAGAACCCGCCGTCAGGTCGCCACCTTCATCCAGTGCTGCATCGTCGTCACCGAGCGGGCAAGCTGCGGCGCCGGGTGGATTTTTTCGCCGAAGGTGGCCGCGGCGCGCCAGCCCCAGCGCGGATCGGCAAGGAAGGCGCGCGCCAGCGCCACCATGTCGGCGCGGCCGTCGGCAACGATCGCCTCGGCCTGTTTCGGATCGTCGATCAGACCGACGGCCCGCGTCGGGATGCCGACGGCCTTGCGCACCGCTTCGGCCAGATGCACCTGGTAGCCGGGCCCGGAGGGCAGCTTCTGCAACGGTGAATTGCCGCCGCTCGAGCAGCAGAGATAGGCGACGCCGGCTTCCTTCAGCGCTTTTGCCACTTCGATCGCATCCTCGACCTCGAAGCCGCCATCGACCCATTCCTTGATCGACAGACGCGCGCCCAGCATCAGCCTGGGCACCGCCTTCTTCACCGCCTTGGCGATCTCGACGGCGAAACGCATGCGGTTTTCCAGTGAGCCGCCCCAGCGGTCGGTGCGCCGGTTGGAGAGCGGCGACAGGAACTGGAAGATCAGATAGCCATGCGCGGCATGCAGCTCGATGAAGTCGAAGCCGGCGCGCTCGGCCCGCCGTGCGGCTTCTGCGAAGCGTTCGATGATTTGCAGGATCTCGTCGTCCTCCAGCGCCCGCGGCACCTGCCAGCCGGTGTCGTAGGCGATGGCCGAGGCCGATACGATCGGCCACGGGGCCTGATCGGCGTGCAGCGGGCCGCCGCCCTCCCAGGGTTTCCGGTTGGAGGCCTTGCGGCCGGCATGGGCAAGCTGCGTGCCGAATTTGGTGCCCGGTGCGGCGACACGCTTGGCTGCATCCAGCGTGCGTCGCGCCGCCGCCTCGTTGTCCTCGGAGTAAAGGCCGAGGCAGCCATGCGAGATGCGGCCGCGCCGTTCGACATCGGTCATCTCGACGGTGACCATGCCGGCGCCGGACATCGCCAGGTTCATCCAGTGATAGAGGTGCCAATCGCTGGCCGAGCCGTCCTCGGCCGAATACTGGCACATCGGCGCGACCGCGATGCGGTTGGGGAAGGTCAGGCCGTCGAGGGTGATCGGCTGGAAAAGCGATGAGGTCATAAAAAACTCCGGAAAGGGTTGCCGCTATTTATGCAGCCGATTGTGCCAGCGCCAGACACGAGACGGTGAACCGGCGCTCTGGACCAATTGGTGGCCCGATTGCACGAACCGCCGTTCGCGGCTACGCCTTGCCGCGGCAGCAGGGAGTCCACCATGGAAGATCGCATTCGCATCCGCTCGGAGGAAGTCCTTTCCGACGAGTGGACGGTTTTGAAAAAGACCGTCTTCGACTACCGCCGGCGCGACGGCAAATGGGAAACGCACACCCGCCAGACCTACGATCGCGGCGACGGCGCGGTGATCCTGCCTTTCGATCCGGAGCGTTCGACGGTGCTTCTGGTTCGGCAGTTCCGCTACCCGGCCTACGTCACCGGCCACAAGGAGCCGCTGATCGAGGCCTGCGCCGGCCTGCTCGACGAAGACGATCCCGAAACCTGCATCCGCAAGGAGGCCGAGGAGGAACTCGGCTATCGGCTGAAGGACGTGCAGCGGCTGTTTTCGCCCTATATGAGCCCCGGCAGCGTGACCGAGCGGCTCTGGTTCTTCGTCGCCCGCTATTCGCCCGCCGACCGCATTTCCGACGGCGGCGGCGCGCATGACGAAGGCGAAGACATCGAAGTTTTGGAAATGCCGCTCGACGAGGCACTGGCCGGCATCCACGACGGCCGGATTATCGACGCCAAAACGATTATCCTGATCCAGCACCTGAAGCTGAACCCGATCGGGAGGTGAGCCATGCCGGAAGCTGCCGGGACGTCGCGGCGCGTTCCGCGCTCGGGAAACGGCTCGAACGCGTGGCAATAGGCCACGATGCCGCCAACGAACGATTCCGCACGGGCTGTGGAGGAATATTCCTCTATGTAGCGATACAGCGCATCCAACTGGTGCTCCGCGCGGAAAATACAACCGTGCGCGTCATTCCTTAATGGCATCGTCGCGTCGCGCGGCGGCGCGGTCGCGGATACGCAGCATGACCTGGTCGGCAGGGATGGCGCTGGACGGATTCGCCTTGTACTCGTCGTAGCTCCGGGCGACTTCCTCGCGCAGCCAGCGTTCAACGGCGGCGTCGCGGTCGAGCAGCGCGCGCACGCCCTCGCGCAGCACTTCGCTGACGGAGGCGTAGGCGCCGGATTCGACCTTGCGCGCGACGGCCTCGGCCATGTCGCGCGGGAGGGTGATACTTATCGGCTGGGTGGTTCGCATGGGCGGACTCCTTTTCCACCATATAGCAGCCGATGTGACAAAATCATATCGAAATTGCTGGCGATGCGCGCGACCGATACCGCCGCCCTTGCCTGAGTGCGCTTTGGAAGCTGGCAAACGAACATGCGGACACCGGATACGCATATCGCAGATCCCGCATCGGCTCGCCGGCTCCTGGTCGAGAAATGGCATATGGCATCCTGTATCCGGCGAGTTCGCGCTCTTGCTTAATGCATGTCGCGCAAAAGTGTGCAGCGGTTTTGCGATAACGACATGCATAAAAACAAGAACCTAAAGCGCGTCGCATGAGGCCGATCGAACGCGACACGCTCTAGGCCGCAATGGCGCCGATGTTGCTGGTGCGGACGACGGGAATCGAACCCGTACGATCAGAGATCGAGGGATTTTAAGTCCCTTGCGTCTACCAATTCCGCCACGTCCGCAGGCCAGCCCTTTTCAGCCGCCAGCCAAAGGCCGTCAAGCCGTCTTCTGCCGTCGACAAATCTGGCACTGGAAGCTAGCGAGGCCGATCACCTACAGTGATACAAACAAAATCGTTTCACCTGGAAATGTTTTTAGCGGCAGCTTCCGCGGCTACCGCGAATGCGCGTCCCCCGTTCGCAGGATGCGTTCGGGCGCTCTGCCCTGGTAGGCTCGAAGTGGCAAGTGGATCGGCGCTCCGATACTCGACGCCGTCCTCTACAGACACTGGGAGATTGTCATGCTCAAGCTTGCCTCTGCCCTGGCACTGCTGCTTGTTGGGACGGCGCCTCTGTTTGCCGATGAGATGCCGATGAACGCCAAAGACATCAAATGGGGTCCTGCTCCTGCTGTCATTCCCGCTGGCGCGGAAATGGCTGTTGTCGCTGGAGATCCCTCAAAGGACGGCGCCTATGTGCTGCGGTTGAAGACACCCGCCGGCTACAAAATTGCCGCACATAATCATCCCACCACGGAATACGTAACGGTGCTTTCCGGCAACTTCCATATTGGAATGGGCGATAAGCTCGACGAGGCGAAAGGTGTCGAACTGACTGCTGGCGGCTTCGGCGTCGCGCCGGCGGGAATGAATCACTTCGCCTGGACGACAAGCGAAACGATTATCCAGGTTCATGGCGAGGGGCCATTCAAGATCACCTACGTCAACCCGGCGGACGATCCAAGCAAAAAGTGACAGTTCGGGATCGAATTGAGTGAACCGGCCGAAGGCTCGAACAATGGAGTGCGTCAAACTCCGCGACCGTCGATTCAGAAGGATCCTCTAACGAGACGAAAGCTGATTGGCCGCAACGGAATCGTATTCCGCCTGGGCCATTTGCCATGAATGGCGCAATAACAAAAAAACCCGCCTCGGGAGGACGGGTCGTTGGAGCCAATTGGCACCATACCCAAATTAGTAGCATAGCTGCCGGCACAAAGCAAGAACAAAGTTGCTGCGGCCGGCACAAAATGCCCTTGACGATTGGCGAAAGCCATGGCGCATCGATCTCCCTCCTTAAGGGGGAGATGGCCGGCAGGCCAGAGGGGGTCGTCGCGCGTCGAGCGCCAGCCTGTTTTGTTCGCGGTAAAGGTTCGCGTCAGGACGTCCCGACCCCCTCTGTCGCCTTCGGCGACATCTCCCCCGCAAGGGGGAGATCTGCAACTTCGCCGTCCGCGCTTACTTCCTCGCTGGTCAAAATCCTCGCGGCTTGGCACAGTCGGGCAAAGAGGAGCCTGTTGATGCCGAAGACCGCCAATGCGACGAAACCAAAACCCTGGGCCGAGATGGCGACGCATCTGGTCGATGTCGCCATGGGCCGCAAACCCGCCGATCTCGTCATCCGCAACGGGCGCTGGGTCAACGTCCATTCGGGCGAGATCATCGCCGGCACCGACATCGCCATTGCCGGCGGCCGCTTTGCCTATTGCGGGCCGAACGCCGGCCATGCCATCGGCCAGGGCACCAAGGTGGTCGATGCCGGCGGCCGCTATCTGGTGCCGGGGCTTTGCGACGCGCATATGCATGTCGAGAGCGGCATGGTGACGGTGACGGAATTCTGCCGCGCGGTGATCCCGCATGGTACAACTTCGATGTTCATCGATCCGCATGAGATCGCCAACGTGCTCGGCCTGCCGGGCGTGCGGCTGATGCATGACGAGGCCGTCGCCATGCCGGTCAACGTGCTCGTGCAGATGCCGTCCTGCGTGCCCTCCGCCCCGGGGCTCGAGCATGCCGGCGCCGAGCTGACCGTCGCCGACGTTGCCGAGGCGATGACCTGGGAAAACATCATCGGGCTCGGCGAGGTGATGAATTTTCCGGGCGTCGCCGCCAACGATCCGGTGATGTCGGGCGAGATCGCGGCGACGGTGAGGGCCGGCAAGACGGTCGGCGGGCATTATGCCTCGCGCGATCTCGGCCTGCCGTTCCACGGCTATGTCGCCGGCGGCCCCGAGGACGATCACGAAGGCACGCGCGCCGAGGACGCCATCGCGCGCGTCCGCCAGGGCATGAAGGCGATGCTGCGGCTGGGCTCGGCCTGGTACGACGTGGCCTCGCAGATCAAGGCGGTGACCGAGAGCGGCCTCGACCCGCGCAATTTCATCCTGTGCACCGACGACAGCCACTCCGGTACACTGGTGCACGAAGGCCATATGGACCGGGTCGTGCGCCACGCCATCAGCCAAGGGCTGACGCCGGTGACGGCGATCCAGATGGCGACGCTCAACACCGCCCAGCATTTCCGGCTGGAGCGCGAGATCGGCTCGATCGCGCCGGGACGCCTTGCCGATCTGCTGATCGTCTCCGACCTCGCCGAAATGACCATCGACGAGGTCTATGGCCGCGGCGTCAGGCTGGCCAAGGGCGGCAAGCTCGAAATCGACATTCCGGCCTACAATTATCCGCGGACGGCGAAGAACACCGTCAAGCTCGGCAAGAAGCTCAAGGCAGGCGATTTCGACATCGCGGCACCCATAGGCGCCAACGAAGTGCGGGTGCGCGTCATCGGCGTCATCGAGAACCAGGCGCCGACGCGGGCGCTCGAGGCCGATCTTGCCGTCGAGGACGGGCTGGTCGCCATGGACCGCCGCAACGATGTCTGCCAGATCGCGCTGGTCGAACGCCACAAGGGCACCGGCGGCGTCACCAACGCCTTCGTCTCCGGCTTCGGCTACATCGGCGACTGCGCCATGGCCTCGAGCGTAGCGCATGATGCCCACCACATCATCGTCGTTGGCACCAACAAGCAGGACATGGCATTGGCGGTGAACCGGCTGGGCGAGGTCGGCGGCGGCGTCGTGCTGTTCTCCAAGGGCAAGGAACTGGCGCTGGTCGAAATGCCGATCGCCGGGCTGATGTCGGACGAGCGCGCCGAAATCGTCGCCGCCAAGGCGGATAAACTCAGCGACGCCATGCGCCAGATGGGCTGCTCGCTCAACAACGCCTACATGCAGCACTCGCTGCTGGCGCTGGTCGTCATCCCCGAGCTCAGAATTTCCGACGTCGGCCTGATCGACGTGACGACTTTTCAGAAGGTCGATCTGTTCGTTTGAAGAATCACTGAACCTTGTTCGTCAAAGATGGAGATTGGCGAAAGCCGAAAGTGGCGGCCAATCTCCCCACTAGAGGGGGAGATGTCCGGCAGGACAGAGGGGGGCGCGAAGGATCGCTGCAGAGCGTTTTTGTTGACAGCTGCCAATTACCGGCGTGATTGGCAGCAGAGGTCGGCTCACCCGCCGGTGGCGATGGTCAGCACTTTGAACGGCGTGGTGATGACGATTTCGGCGACCGAACCGACGGCCTTGCCGAGGCCCTGGCCGAGATTGTCGAGCTGGGCCGGCGCGGTCTCTTCGGAGGCGAGGCCCGCCGGGGCGCGCAGGCGGTCGCCGAGCAGCTGCACCAGGAACGGGTTGTCGGCGAATTTGGCGTGGTTCAGCCGGTCGCCGCCCTTGGTCTTGGTCAGGTCGACCACCGAGACGCCATAGCTGGCGAGGTCGGCCGCGTCGCCATAGTCGCCGACGCGTGGCTTGTCGCCGGAGATCAGGGTCGACAGCCTGAGCGCCCGGTCGTCGCCCGAAAGCAGCACGGCGAACGGCTTGTCGGGCTTGCCGTAGCGGATCATCTGCTTCTTGAACACGTCGACGTCGATGTCGGGTGAGGCCAGGATGACGTAGCCGAGCTTGCCGCCGAGGTCGCGGTCGCCGGTGATGGCAAGCTGGCGCAATGCTTCCATGGTCACCCAGGTCCCCATCGAATGGGCAATGATGTCGATGCTCTTGGCGCGGCTCTTGGCGAGCATGCGCAGCGTCGCTTCGAGATCGTCGCGCGCCGCATTGGCGCTTTCCTTGTCGTAGATGTAGCCGGTCGTCTTGCCGCTCGACGCCCACGAAAACAGCACCGGCGTGCCTGGGTATTTCGTGTCGTGCGCGATCTGCGTCAGCCGGTAGATACCGTCATCGAAGCCGTTGTTGAAGCCGTGCACGAAAACCAGCGCGCGGTCGCCGCGCATGGCGATGTCGGCGCCGACCGCCTTGGCGAATTGCGGCGCGCCTTCGTAGAAGGTGACGCCGGTCGCCGTGAAATCCTTCGCCGGATTGCTGTTGGCCGAGCCCTTGACCCGCTCGATGGCGCCGAGCTGGTGGATCTTCGGCACCGTCACCTCGACGCTGGCAAAGCTGGTGGTCGGCGAACGGTCGCCGTCGAACACCTGCCGGGGCTCTTTCATTGCCTTTTGCCGGGTTGTGGCGACGAAGATCTTGTGCGTCGCCGCAATGTCCGAAGCAGGCACCGTGATCGTCGTCTTGTTGAGCAGATCGTGCGTGTTCTGGCCGGCGCAGCTTGCCAGCGCGAGCGCGAACGCAACGACGAGAAAGATCTTCGAAGGCACGGTCACGCGGGCTCCCGCAAAGGCGACGTCGAGCCGGAGACGTCTTGGCCTATTCGATAGAGGCAGAGCCCGGCACGGTCCAGTTCAAACTGTTCCGATGGTGCGGCAATGGTCAACAATCACTGCCGCGCAATGCAGCTATTGTCCGACCGAGGCGATGCGGTCGGTCACCTCGCGGTCGCTGGCAAACCCGTCATCCTCGCGCAGCTTCTGGCCGATCAACTGCACCAATTCCGGATTGTCGGCGAATTTGGTGTGGTTGAAGCGGTCGGCTCCCTTGACGCTGGAGAGATCGACGACCGACACGCCATAGCTGGCGAGGTCGGCGGCGTCCTTGTAGTCGCCAACGCGCGGCCGCGCGCCGGCTATCAGGCCGGAGAGCCGCAGCGCCCGGTCGTCGTCGGAGAGCAGCAGGATGAACGGCTTGTCCGGCTTGCCGTAGCGGCGCATCTGGCTCTTGAACACGTCGACGTCGATGTCGGGCGAGGCCAGCACGACGTCGCCGAGCTTGCCGCCGAGATCGCGGTCGCCGGTAATGGCGAGCTGGCGCAGCGCCTCCATGGTAACCCAGGTCCCCAGCGAATGGGCGACGATGTCGATACGCCGCGCGCCGGTCTGCGCCAGCATTCTCAGCGTCACTTCGAGCTGGTCGCGGGCAACGCTGGCGCTTTCCTTGTCGTAGACATAGTCGGTGGTCTTGGCGCCCGACGCCCAGGAAAACAGCACCGGCGTGCCCGGATAGCCGGAATCATGGGTGATCTGGGTGACGCGGTAGACGGCGTCGTCGAAGCCGGTGTTGTAGCCGTGGACGAAGACCATGACACGGCCGCCGCGCGCCGCGATGTCGGCACTGAGCGCGCTGGAGAATTTCGGCTGGGTGTCGTATCCGACGACCTCGGAAGCCATGAAGTATTTGGCCGGATCGTCCGACTTGCCGCGCGAGCGCCGCTCGATCTGGCCTGTCTTGTGGATGCCGGGGACGGTGACGTTGACGCGGGCATAGTTCAGCGTCGCCGAGCGCTCGCCGTCGAAGACCTTGTCGGGATCGTCGGAGCGCTTGCGCGTGGTTGCGATGAAGATCGAGTGGTTGCCGGCGATTTCCGTCACCGGCACCGCCATCATGGCGCTGCCGAGCAGTTCCTCGGTTTGGCGCCCGCCGCAGCCGGCGAGCAGCGCGGCAATGAGAATGATGCAAATCGTCTTCAAGGGCACTTAAGCAATTCCACTCCGGCCTGACCAAAGGCCCATCCACCTCCGCCGCACCTCCCGGACAGGCCAAGTGCGGCGGAAGTAAGTCGCAGGCGCCGAAATGCGCTCAGCGCCTCGCGACTGCCATCGCACTGTTGCGCGAAAGCCAGAACGGCGGCAGGAACGCCGGAATGTTGGAAAACGGCAGCACTTCCGGCTTCAGCCTTATGCCGAGCACGTCGGCCATGAAGGCGCGGCGCGCCTCGATGCGGCGCCAGGCTTCGGGATAGCGCGCGGCGATCTCTTCGCGCAGCGCCTCGTCGGCCAGCGCGATGCCGTCCTCGATGTTTGTGGTGAAATAATCGGTGCCGGTCGCCGGGATGATGTCGACCTGCAAGGCCATGCCCGACTTCAATCTGATGTCGGAGCCGGAAAATACCGGCGAATGCATCCATTCGTCGATATGGATGAGATGGCCGGGGTTGAGCGCTACGCCGAAGAACCGATCGCCGATGCGGTCGTGCACCGCTTGCCACAACGCGCCGCCGGGAACGCCGATGCCGACCGTCTCGTACCAGTCGACGACGGCGCAGAAATAGGGCGCGACCAGCTTCTCGACATAGTCCTGGATGCCCCTCGGAAGCTCGGCCGCATCCTCGACCAGAAAACCGGCGCGGGCATTGAGCGAGCCCTGGATGCCATAGGCCATGGTGATCGGGTCGCCGCGCTTGATGATGTCGAGCCGCGGGCTTGGCAGGCCATAGGGCGCCCGCTTGCCGGCCGACAGCATCGGGTGACAGCATTGCGGCAGGCCGTTGATGCCCATCAGCCGCGCCGCCTGCAATTCGGTCATGCCGGGTTCGATGCCTTGCAGGACATTGCGCAGGCCTTGCGAGGAATAGGTCGCGGCGAATTCGAACGCCGCCAGTTGGTCGGCCTCATTGATGGCGCGCAGGCCGTCGGCGGGGTTCATCAAAAGGTTCGCCGCGTTGACGACCGTGCCCCTATCGCCGGCAAGGGTACGCAGCGTGTCGGCGATGAAGGACGGCAGGTCGAGCGTCGTTTCGCCAAAACCCGCATCGCCGGGGCCGAACGGCTTCCAGCCGATGGCACCGATGCGCTGGCCGGCTTTCAGGCCGCAATCGACGAGGATGTCGGAAAGCGACTGCGAGCGGTCGCGCGGCTGCGCCGGCAGCGAGAACGTCTGGTAGAGCACGCGCTCGTAAGGCCCGTCGCAGATCTCGGCATAGCCCCAGCCCTCGTTGCCGACCAGCAGTTTCGGCGGCTTGCCGGGAACGATGATGAGCAGCGTCTCCTCGAAGCGCGGATCGTAGCCGCAGAGGTAGGCGACATTGGCCGCATGTTCGCGGTCGCCATAGACGACGAAGGCATCGAACCCGCCAAGTGCGACCAGCGCCGCGATACGGGCCTCATAGGTGGCGCGGGGCACTAGCGGCATCACCGTCGGCTCGCCGAACTCCGGCAGCGACACGGTTTTCCGGGCTACCGATGCGACAGGCATGAGCAAACGCCCCCAAATGCTTACGTTGATTCCGGAAATGCCCCTTCGGGGCGGCCGGACAATGGCTTCACGAGGCCAGATATGCAATAGCGGGACCGAACTCGCGTAGCCTGTGGGGTGCTCTTGCCATGACCAGTTTCTCCTCTCGCGTCGCTGCCGCCGCTGCGGCGATCCGCGAGATTTTTCCGGAGACGCCGCTGCAGGAAAACGACTATCTGTCGAAGAAGACCGGCGCGCGGGTGCTGCTGAAGCGCGAGGACCTGACGCCGGTGCGCTCCTACAAGATCCGCGGCGCCTTCAACTTCTTCCGCAAGACGCTCGCCGCCGGCAATGAGGCCGAGCTGTTTGTCTGCGCCTCGGCCGGCAATCATGCGCAGGGCTTTGCCTTCGTCTGCCGCCATTTCGGCAAGAAGGGCGTCGTCTTCATGCCGGTGACCACGCCGCAGCAGAAGATCGACAAGACGCGGCTGTTCGGCGGCGCGTTCGTCGAGATCAGGCTGGTCGGCGATTTCTTCGACGACTGCTACCGCGCGGCACTTGAATTCACCGAAACTGCAGGCGCCCACATGGTGCCGCCTTTCGACCACAAGGACATTATCGAAGGGCAGGCGACCGTCGCCTACGAGATATCAGGCCAGGTGCCCGGCGCGCGCATGGCTGATATCGTCATGCTGCCGGTCGGCGGCGGCGGCCTGGCCGCCGGCGTCACCCATTATTTCGCCGACCAGCAGCGAGAAACACGTTTCGTCTTTTGCGAGCCGGCCGGCGCCCCGAGCCTGAGCGAGAGCCTCGCCACCGGAAAGCGGGTCAAGCTCGCCAAGGTCGACAATTTCGTCGACGGCGCAGCGGTGGCCGAGATCGGCCGCGAGCCGCTGCGCCACCTCAGGGAGTTTGCCGCCGACGCGGTGCGGCTGATCCCGGAAAACCGGCTCTGCGCGACCATGATCGAAATGCTCAATGTCGAAGGCGTCGTGCTCGAGCCGGCCGGCGCGCTGGCGATCGATGCGCTCAAGGATTTTTCCAGGAAGGAAATCAGGGGCAAGACCATCGTTGCCGTGGTGTCGGGCGGCAATTTCGATTTCGAGCGGCTGCCGGATGTGAAGGAACGGGCGCTGCGCTTCGAGGGCTTGAAGAAATACTTCATCATCCGCTTTCCGCAACGGCCCGGCGCGCTGCGCGATTTCCTCGAATTGCTGGGTCCCGACGACGACATCGCCCGCTTCGAATATCTGAAGAAATCGGCGCGCAATTTCGGTTCGGTGCTGATCGGCATCGAAACCAAGGACCGCCGCAATTTCGACCTGCTCAAGGCGAATTTCGACGCCGAGAGCGTCCATTACCAGGACATCACAGACAACGAGACGCTCGCCGGGTTCATCATATGAGCAGCAACGATCTTCCGAACGCTCCGGCGAACGTTTTTATCGCGCTGTTTTCCGGCATCAATGTCGGCGGCAACCGCATCGTCACGATGGCGGAACTCAGGTCATTTTTCGAGCAGCTCGGCTTCTCCGATGTCGCCACCTATGTGCAGAGCGGCAACGCCGTGTTCCGGTCGCCAGATGGCGATGCGGCGACGCTGACCAAGCGGTTGGAAGCGGAATTCGAGAAGAAATGGGGGTTCCATTCACGCATCATGGTGCGCGATCTCGGCTGGCTCGAGCGGCTGGCGGCGGACAATCCCTATCCGGAAGTGGCCGGCGAGCCGACCAAGCTGCATGCCTATGCGCTGGAGCGCCGGCCGACCGCCGAGGAGGTCGCCCGGCTGGCGGAAAAATGCACCGGGCCCGAACGCTTCGAGATCAAGGGCGACGTGCTCTACCTGCATGCGCCTGACGGGCTCGGCAAATCGGTGTTTGCCAATCTCATTCCGCGCGTTCTGAAGGTGCCGGGCACGGCGCGCAATTGGCGCACCGTGCTGATGCTGCTGGACATGGCCAAGGCCGGCGGTTGACAGGTCGTCTACGCGGCCGGACCGCGTTTCCAGTCGAATGCCAGCTCTTCACGGAAGGCGAAGCGCTTGATGTGCTCGGCGACGACCGTTTCCAGGCGCTCGAGCGAGCCGGCTTCATCGGTCGTCACTGCAATGTGCAGCGCAGCCGGGTCGGCATCGAGAACCGTGCGGCCGAGCGTCAGATCTATGGTGCCGTGGTTCGGGTCGAATTCGACGGGAAACTTGTGCGCCCAATGCTTGCACAGCTGCTGCAGATAGCGGCTCGCATGTTCGGTGGCGACGTCGACATGGCTGGTCGGCATAAATGAATTCTCCTTGGGAATGCGGACGCGAAAACCGAACCAGGGCCCGCCTGCGTCCGTTCAAGATGGCGTGATCGGTTACCAGCTGCCGGTGTTCGGCATCGACGCCCACGGCTCGGCCTTCGGCTTGGCCGGACCTTTCTGCAACAGCTCGATCGAGATGCCGTCCGGCGATTTGACGAATGCCATGTTGCCGTCGCGCGGCGGCCGGTTGATGGTGACGCCATTGTCCATCAGCCGCTGACAGGTGGCGTAGATGTCGTCGACCTCATAGGCGAGATGGCCGAAATTGCGGCCGCCCTTGTAGTCTTCCGGGTCCCAATTGTAGGTCAGCTCGACCAGCGGCGCTTTCTCGCTGATGCCGCTTTGCTCGTCTTCGGGGGCGGCGAGGAAGATCAGCGTGTAGCGGCCCTGCTCGTTTTCATGGCGGCGCACTTCCTTGAGGCCAAGCTTGTTGCAGTAGAAATCGAGCGAAGCATCGATGTCGGCGACGCGGACCATGGTGTGCAGATAGCGCATGATTTCCTCCTTATGTTGCGTTGCGGCGCAACATAGGGGCGGCCCGGCCAAAGGGCAATTGGCCACGTTTGCCGGCGCCGGCAAACGGCAAATCCGCTATTCCTGTATGGAACCGTGAAAAAAGGCACGTCAGGTCTTGCACACACCGGAAGCCGCGGTGTTAATCTGATACCAAGAATCAGTTGCAGTGTTTCTTGAAAAAAGGGGGCGTTCTTATGGGGGAAAAGGCCTCTTTCATGGGGCGGGACGGGGCCGGTAACGATACGTTGAAGCGGGATGAGAGCGCCGATACGGCCGATCTCGTCGAAATCGCCGGCGCCATCAAATGGTTCGACGTGGCCAAGGGCTACGGTTTCATCCTTCCCGATGATGGTACTTCGGGCGACATCCTCCTCCATGTGACATGCCTTCGAAAGGATGGTTTTCAGACCGCCCTGGAAGGCGCCCGTGTCGTCTGCCTGGTCAAGCAGGGCGAGCGCGGGCTGCAGGCCTTCCGCGTGCTCTCGATGGATGTCACCACGGCGGTGCATCCGGCGGAGCTACAGGAGCAGCGCACCCATGTCGCGGTGACGCCGGAAAGCGGCCTCGAACGGGCGCTGGTCAAATGGTTCAACCGTACCAAGGGGTTCGGCTTTCTGACCCGGGGCGAGGGCACCGAGGACATTTTCGTCCACATGGAGACGCTGCGCCGCTACGGCATCACCGAACTCCGGCCGGGCCAGGTGGTGCTGGTCCGCTTCGGACGCGGCGACAAAGGCCTTATGGCTGCCGAAATTCACCCCGATATGGGTACCTTGCCGGTCTCGCATTAGTTCCGGCCGAGGATTTCATATGGCTCACAGGAACCGGCTGACGGCGGGCGCGCTCTGCGCCGGGATTTTCCTCATCGTCGCCGCAAGTGCGTTCTTCTATTTTCAGCAACCGAGTTCCGCCGACGGCAAGGCGATGATCCTTCCCGTCGACCCGGCGCCGCTGGTCGCGGTGACGAAGGCCGGCGAGCGTTCTTTTTCGGTCGAAATCGCCGACACGCCCGCCGAGCGCGAGGCCGGCCTGATGTTCCGCCACCACATGGCCGACAATCACGGCATGCTGTTCGTGTTCGGTGCGCCGCAGGATGTGAGCTTCTGGATGAAGAATACGCCGATGCCGCTCGACTTGGTCTTCGTCGGCCAGGACGGCCGGATCCGGGCGATCAGGCAAGGCGAGCCGCAGTCGGAGGCGATCATCTCGCCGGACGAGCCGGTGCGCTTCGTACTCGAGCTCAAGGCAGGCACCGCCGCCAAAAAGGGCATTGAGGACGGCGACCTGCTGCGCCATCCGGCCATCGGCACGGCGCCGGGGCCGGCCATGCCGCCGCCCGACAAGGGCGATGCGCCGAGTGTCGATTCCGACTGAGCGGGCAGGATCTTCGGCCGATGCAGTTCTTCTCCCATGACGGTTTCGACCTTGCTTTCCTTGACCGCCAGCCGGCATCGGGGCAGGGCGATCCGGTGCTGATGATCCACGGCTTTGCCTCGAGCCATTACGTCAACTGGGTGTCGCCCGGCTGGTTCAAGGCGCTGAACGACGCCGGCTACCGTGCCATCGCCTTTGACAATCGCGGCCATGGGTCGTCGTCGAAGAGCTATGACGAAGCCGACTACACGCCGGCAAAAATGGCGTCGGACGCGGCAGCGCTTTTGAACCATCTCGGCATCGAACGCGCTCATGTCATGGGTTATTCGATGGGCGCGCGCATATCGGCCTTCCTGGCGCTCTCCGACCCGGAGAAGGTGGCGACGCTGGTCTTCGGCGGTCTCGGCGTCGGCATGGTCGACGGCGTCGGCGACTGGGATCCGATAGCCGACGCCCTTCTGGCCGACGATCCGGCAGGCACCAGCGATCCGCGCGGCCGCTCGTTCCGCGCCTTCGCCGATCAGACCCGCAGCGATCGCCGGGCGCTCGCCGCCTGCATCGCCACCTCACGCGAATTGCTGAGCGAGGCCGACATTGCCCGCATTGCCCAGCCGACCTTGATTGCGGTGGGAACCAAGGACGACATCGGCGGCTCGCCGGATGAACTCGCCGCTTTGATGCCCAACGCCAGGGCTTTTCACATCGAAGGCCGCGACCATATGCTGGCGGTCGGCGACAAGACCTTCAAGCAGCGCGTGCTGGAGTTTTATGCCGAGCATCGGTTTTGACGGATGGCTCCCCAAAAGCGGCCATTGGGCCTGAAGCTGGGGTTCTTAGCGGTTTTGCAACTCTACGGGGGTAACTAAGCGTCACGCGTGGATCGGTTCAAACCCGCCACGCGCTGAACGAGGGGCAGAGGGTACGATGGCACAATGGGGAAGAAGCGACGCCGCTTTGCTGGGCGTCGTTGCGAAAAGCAGGTTCGGCGAATGGTCCGTTGTTCTAGCGCTGGCTGCATTGGTGGCAGGCGCGATGGCGATCACCGCGTTGATGGCAATGCCGAGCGACGCGTCCGTGCTTATCCAGCACAGTGTGACAGGCTTCTTCATGGCGGTATTTTTCCTGGTCGGGCCATTGGCGCATCTTACCGGCGCGGTCTTCGGGCTGATGGCGCTGGGTCGTCCAAACGACAATCGTTTGCTCGGCCTGGCTGGCATCGTGGTCAACGGCGCGTCGCTTGCCGCCGGGGTGTTTATGCTGTGGGCCATGGCATCGACCATAGGCGCGTTTACGTGATTTCGGGCAAATCTTCCGGACGCAAGTGGCCGACGCGTCGGGCTACGATCGGCGCGGGCTGTGCCCCAGCGCCCTGAGCGAGCGCGCCATGTTATGCCGGGCCTGGGTTTCGAAGCGCCGGCGGAACTCCTTGCTGTGGAAGACATGCGGGCGGGCGAGGAAGCCATTCAGGACTGCGGCACGGCCGGCCCGCCACATCGGCTCATCGACCCACTTATATTCGCGGCGGACCGCCTGTTCATAAGCGTCGAACACGTCGGGCGCAGCACCCAGGATCGCCAGGTCCATGTCGAGGAACAGCGCCGCGTCACGAACCGAATGCTGGTCGCCAAGGGGCGGCAATTCGTGGCCGGCAGTGGCAGTGATCATCGCCGCGATGCGACCGATGCGTTGTGCATCGGCGCGGCCGGCGAGCTTTTCCTCGGCAAGTGCGGCACTCCTCGCCTCATTGTCCTTGGCGCGGCTGTCGTAGATCGCGTCGTGGAACCAGATCGCTGCCTCGACTGCTTCAGGATCATGCAACAACGCCTTGTAATCATTGGCCAGCGCCAGCGTCGCCTCGATGTGGCCAAGGTCGTGGTAGTGGCGATCTTCGGCCTCATAGAGCGCGGAAAGCTCGCGCTTCAGGGTCTCGTCCATCAAGGTTGCGTTTTCCATGGCTGCTTGAAATTCCGCCAACCAAATCCATTTCACGAAGCACTAAGGAAAATTGAGTTCACCCGTGCTATGATCTGGCTTATAGGTGCGGCCGGAGAATAGGCAAGCCGCCAACCGAGACATTGGATGGCCGAGACATTGGATGGCCGGAGACATCAGATGAACAGCGTTACGATTTCCCGTCCCACCAGGGTGCAGCCGGTAGATCCGATCTGGCGTTCGATCCGCGACGAAGCGATGGAAGCGGTCAACCGCGATCCGCTGCTGGCGGCGTTCCTCTATTCGACCATCCTCAATCAGGAAAACCTGGAAGAAGCGGTCATTCACCGGCTGGCCGAGCGCCTCGCCCATCAGGACATCGGCTCCGACCTCATCCGCCAGACGTTCAAGGCGATGGCGGCCGACGACAAGGACTGGTCGACGACGGTGCGCGTCGATATCCAGGCCTATTACGACCGTGATCCGGCATGCGACCGCTTCATCATGCCGGTGCTCTACTTCAAGGGTTTTCACGCCATCCAGACGCACCGGCTGGCGCATTGGCTGTGGAACCAGGGCCGCCAGGACTTCGCGCTGTATCTGCAGAGCCGGTCGTCCTCGGTGTTCCAGACCGACATCAATCCGGCTGCCCGCATCGGCAAGGGCATCTTCCTCGACCACGCCACCGGCCTCGTCGTCGGCCAGACGGCGGTGATCGAGGACGACGTGTCGATCCTGCACGGCGTGACGCTGGGCGGCACCGGCAAGGCCGGCGGCGACCGCCATCCCAAGATCCGCTACGGCGTGCTGATCGGCGCCGGCGCCAAGATCCTCGGCAACATCGAGATCGGCCATTGCTCGAAGATCGCGGCCGGCTCGGTGGTGCTGTCGCCGGTACCGCACAACAAGACGGTTGCCGGCGTGCCGGCCCGCGTCGTCGGCGAGACCGGCTGCGACCAGCCTTCGCGGCAGATGGACCAGCTGTTGCCATCGCAGACGATGGACCACGTCGTCAGCTTCGACATCTGAGTGCTCGGGCAGGGGCTTGTCGCGTCGGACCAACTATCAATGTCGGCGCTGCCCCTCATCTGCCTGCCGGCATCTTCTCCCCGTATAGTGACGGGGAGAAGGGGCTGACTGCGGCCTCGGCACTGTTTCTGTAACGCTGGAGATTGGCGAAATTTTTTGCGAAGGCGGCCTTCTCCCCGTCACTATACGGGGAGAAGTGCCCGGCAGGGCGATGAGGGGCAGCGCAAACCTGAGGCGATTGCCCGTGTTCTCTCGCCGGCTTGCCTTTACATGGCCATTGTCGACGTGCCAGAAGCGCGCTCAAACGAAGAAGCCGACGATCGGAGAAGACTGTTGAAGCCGGACGAAATCAGAAAGCTGGACGCCTATTTCAAGCGCACCTTCCAGAACCCCAAACTCGAAGTGAAGGCGCGGCCGCGCAAGGAAGATTCGGCCGAGGTCTATGTCGGCGACGAGTTCCTCGGCATCGTCTTCAAGGACGAGGACGACGGCGATTATAATTTCTCGATGGCGATCCTCGACATCGATCTGGCCTGAGTTGGGAGTTTAGCTGGCCGCTACGCCTCAAGCGCTGCGGCGGTACGGAACCTTGCAGGACGCCGGCGGAACAGCGCCCTCCTCTGGCCTGCCGCCCATCTCCCCCACCTGGGGGGAGATTGGCAGCCTCGGCGCTGCACTCTTCCTGCAACATTGGAGACTGGCGAAAGCCAAGATGACGGCCGATCTCCCCCCTCGTGGGGGAGATGTCCGGTAGGACAGAGAGGGGCGCGAAGGATCGCTACGGAACGGCTCGTTTCGTTGCTTACCGCCCGGTCTTCAGCACACGTGCCGCCTCGCCCGAAATCGCCGCGTCGAGCCCCTGCCAGTCGCCCAGGAATTCCCGGGGGAAGCGGTAGGTAAGGCTGAGATTGTCGCCGACCAGGATGTCGCGTTCGCAGGGCGCCAGCGATTCGTCCGAGCTCGGGCCGCTCAGGCAGCGTGCGACGAACGGATCCTTGCCGGGGCGATCGGCGACCGCCAGCACTTCGTTCAGATAGCCTGATTTTTCGCTGAAGGCGTAAAGCGTGGTGCCGCCAGGGCCGGGCGTACCCGGCTTGGCGATCAGCGCGCTGTAGATCGGCGCGAAGCGGCCGCTCATGTCGCGCGACATCATCTGCGGCTCGAACGACAGGAAGACGATGTCCTTGCTGGGTCCGGTGTGGTTGAAGTCGTTGCGGGCAGCCTCGCTGTAGCCGTCCATCTCGGGATAGCGCAGATAGAGGTCGAGTCGCGAGGCGATGCCGTCGCGCCGGGCCTGGGCAAAGCGGATGACATTGGCCGGCACGGCGATGACGTTGTTGCCGATGACGACCTTGTGGACCGTGGTGTCGTCGGTGTACCCGGCCATGGCAATCGAGCGGCCGAACCATTTGCCGCCAAGGCTGATCGCCACCGAAAGCAGCGCCAGCGTCGCGAACGCATAAAACACTCGCTTCATCAGCGTCGAATCGACGACGCTGAGTTGCGGGCCCTCTGTGGCGGCTGCCTGCTTCATCGCGATCCTCATTTGCCGTCCCATCGGGTGTACCTGAACGGCACATCTCGGCGCGCACGGCTCTTGCTTCGCAGCTTTGCGGGCGACTGTGCGATTTCATGGTAAACGGAGGGTAAAGATGGGCCCGGTCGAACAAATCATATTCAGTTTTATGGCTGGGCTGACGGCTTGCGGCCTGACCGGATCGGTGATGGAGCTGATCGCCGGCCGTAGGCTTGCCTTCGTCCAGCCCTATGTATCGTCGAAGCACATGCTGCGCTCGCTCGCCACGACGGCTTGCGCCGGGCCGCTGATGTTCGCCAACGAGGCGCTGGACGCCTGGCGCGAGCGTCGCATCTCGGTGCTGGGGCTGATCTCCTGCGGCTGTACGGCGACCATCTGGGCGCTGGCGCTGGGCATGGTGGTGATCGCCATTGCGTCCTGGGCGGCTTCGCTTCTAGGGTCTGGCAGCTTGTCGGTGTGAGACGATCTGGAGACAGCAATGCCGATCTACGCGATTGACGGAAAAGCGCCCGCCTTCGAGGACGCCGACAGCAACTGGATCGCGCCCGATGCCACCCTGATCGGCAATATCAGCATTGGCCGCAATGCCGGCTTCTGGTTCGGCGTCGTCGTCCGCGGCGACGATGAGCCGATCGTCATCGGCGCCGACACAAATGTGCAGGAGCACACAATCATGCACACCGACGCCGGCTTTCCGCTGACCGTCGGCCAACGCTGCACGATCGGCCATCGCGCCTTGCTGCATGGCTGCACGATCGGCGACAACAGCCTGA
The DNA here is from genome assembly GCF_040320905.1 of Mesorhizobium sp. M0590. Classification (NCBI taxonomy): domain Bacteria; kingdom Pseudomonadati; phylum Pseudomonadota; class Alphaproteobacteria; order Hyphomicrobiales; family Phyllobacteriaceae; genus Mesorhizobium; species Mesorhizobium sp. M0590. The sequence goes on along the minus strand of NZ_JAMYQN010000016.1, from coordinate 59,819 downwards.
TCGGCATGGGCGCCATCGTGCTGAACGGCGCGAAGATCGGCAACAACTCGCTGGTCGGCGCCGGTGCGCTGGTCACCGAAGGCAAGCAATTTCCCGACAATTCGCTGATCGTCGGCTCGCCCGCGCGCGTCGTCAGGATGCTCGACGAGGCCGCAGTCGCCAGGCTGCGCGCCTCGGCCGCGCATTATGTGGCCAACGGGAAGAGGTTCAGGGCGGGGCTGAGGAAAGTGTAGCGCCAGTCAGTGAAGGCCGCCTATCGCAAGCCCGGAAATGGTGGAGCCGGCCCGGGGACGGGGCCGGCTCCTTAAACCCGGTCGTTGGGGACGGGGAGGGTGGGGACTCGACCGGGTTTCTCCTAAAGCGCGAAGTCATGCGACGCACTTAACCTCTGCTTTATGCATGTCGTTATCCCAAAACCGCTACGCGCTTTTGGGCGACATGCCTTGGCGTCCTCAGCGGACGCTGGCGACCGCGTCGGAGCGGCCGTCGTTGATCGTCACCCAGGCGCCGGAATTCCGCTCGGACTGGCGCTTCAGGTAGGTGTAGCCGGTATTGGTCCAGGACAGCACCTTGGGCTGGAGATTGTCGAGGATGAACTCGCCAAGGCTGGTGCGCACGGTCAGCACCGCATGGCCGTCGCCATTGCGCTGGCGCACCACCGTCATCAGCAGATCGCCGGCCGGCACGCCGATGCTCATCAGCTCGCGGCGCTTTTCCAGCGCATAGTCCTCGCAGTCGCCGAAGCCGCTATTGGGAAAGGACCAGACTTCCTCCTTGCCCCACATTTCCATGTCGGTGCGCGGCGCGACCCTGCTGTTGACCGAATTGTTGACCTTGACGATCGTTGCCCACAGCTTGCGGGTCAGCTCGACGGGTGCCCGGCCAGGCGTCCTCTGATTGCATTCCTGCGGAAGCTGCTGGCACAATTCGTAGTGTCCGACCGGCTGCGTGGTGCGGCCGCCGGTGTGCATGAAGGCCGGCTCCGCCGCGTTTACAGTCCCCCAACCGAAAAGCTGCATCGCTATTGCCGCCAGCAACAGCTTGCCCCTCATCCTGTTCATTATTCAGTCTCCCCGTTTGAGGAGACAATGACACGACTGGATTTATTTGACGCAAAAGTGCGAAGTAGACATTAAGTAAAACGCCAATAGAATAAACATAAAATTTGACGCAATTGAATATAGAATTGTTTAAGGATTCCAGCCGGGCATGTTCCCATGCTTCGTCGCACCGTTCGAACAGCCAGGATGGCGGGACAGAGGGGGGCGCGAAGGATCGCCAGCCTCTCTTCCCGATAGTGCTAACGCTTCCGCGTCAGCCGCGCGATGAGCTGAATTCGGTATCGAGCGTTTCCGGCCGCTGGATGACGGCGAACTCGATGGCGAGGCCATCTTCGAAATGCCGCACTATCTGGCCGCGCATGGTGCCCAGCGTCACCTGGACGCCGATGGCCGGCTTGACGTCGATCTCGATCGCCGCGCCCGACAGCGACAGGTCGATGATGCGGCACTGGTACTGGCGTCCGTCGGCAAGCTGCAGCACGCTCGTCGGGTTGCGCGGTGCGACGCGTTCATGGCGGCGGTCTTCCGGCAGGTCGAGCTCGTGCTTGTTGGCAAGCCAGGTCAGTTGCGCGGCGAGCTTGTCCCTCTTGCGCTCCGACGCGATGACGGTCATCGCAAAGCCATCCTGCAGTGTGCGGGTGATGACGCCTTCGATGCGGCCGATGTGATCGATGTAGGCAATGACCTTTTCGCCAGCCAGGCCGGCGCGCTCGGTGCGCAGCGCAACGTTGCCGGGCGACATGTCGACCACCTGGCAGGGATGTTCGGTGCGGTCTTCCAGCATGAAGCGTCCGTAAATTTTCACGCGGACGCGCTGAAAGTTACGCCTTTCAGCTTGGGACGGCGCATGGTCGACCGCCGCTGACCTCATCACTGCCATACCCCGTTCGGCATTCCGCGCATGGATGCGGGGAATTTCAGCGGAAAACTACAACAAAGCAGGTTAACAAAGGGGAAAGCCCGGCGCTGTTGCTTTAAGCTTTGGGCATCATTCCTCGCGTCCGCCGTCGAAGACGACCAGGTGACGGATGCGGCGAGCCTGGCCGAGCGCCGAAATCGTCTCGGGCGGGTCGAATTCCGATGGGGCGAGCGAGGGAACCTCTATCGCCGGCCGGTTCTTCAGGAACATCGGCTCCTTGTCGGGATCGACGACACGGATCGAATCGATCAAGGCGTCGAGAACCGGGTCGGCACCCAGCCAGAAGGGTTTTTCGACGGCGCTTATCACGCCGAGGCAGCGCGGGCTCTCGACACCGCCGTCGAGCGGCAGCGCGAGCAGCTCGAACCTGTTGGACCGGCCGTTGCGGCTGAAACCCTCATAGGTGATGAGCATCACCGATTTCAGGTCGAAGACGCCATCGGTCAGCTTCGAAATCAGTCGCTGGTCCTTCTCGCGCCACAGTGAAGGGAATGAAAACCCCTTGAGTTCGCGGCCATAGACCGCGCAGAGCCTGGTGCCGGCCAGCCGGAACACCGCTTCGCCGCGCGTGTCCTTTTCCAGGATGAACGTGTCGGCCAGCAGCGACTTGATATCGGCCGGTTCGACTTCCGAGCGTTTCGGGGCAGGGCGTCCGTCACGCAACCGGTTCCAATAATGGAACAGCGTGATCGATCCGGTCTGGTTCATGCTAATGCTGCTCCGCGCATTCTGTCTTCTGATGTCCCATCGGTGAACAGAAGGGCGCCCTCCGAAGACCTACATGCGTTGCGGAGCAGGATGCGTGCCAGCATCGTTAATACTTGTTCACGGGTCGGGGCGGTTAAGGTTAACAACTGGTTTACGTTGCGCGCCTGCCAGCCCTGTGGCACACCAAAACCACTCCAGAAGCGGTCGTTTTGCGACGATCGGCAGCACTTCAGTCAAGAGTTCAGGGGGAGCAAGGGGGCTCGACCAGCCGTTCAAGGGAAACCTTGGACGGCTTCTTTTTTTGATTCGGGGCTGCTGATTCGCCGTTTGTGATTCGGTTGGCCGTGATCTACATGCTCGCGAAGTCCAATCCAGCGACTGAGTGCAAGCCATATGAGCGACCCAGAAAGCCCACCGGAGATCGAGCAGGGCCAGGGTGGGCCTGTCACCCGCGAACCGGAGCAGCGCCGCGAGCCGGTGTTCAACCTGCCGCCCGTGGTGCTGGCGGTGATCGCCATCTGCGTCGTCGTCTTTCTGATGCAGCAGTATGTGCTTAGCCAAGACCAGCAGCTGACACTATTGTACGACGGGGCCTTCATTCCTGTTCTCTACACTGGCCAATACGGCTTCGACTGGTTCCTGTTTTCTCGGCCCTTTACATATGCCTTCCTGCATGGCGGCCTTGCCCATCTTGCCATCAACATGGTGTGGCTTGCGGCCTTCGGCTCACCGCTGGCCAACCGCTTCGGCGCGCTGCGCTTCAGCCTGTTCTTCGCCGCGACCGGACTGGCGGCGGTGGCGCTGTTCTGGGCCATGCATCCGCTTGGGGAGGCGCCGCTGGTCGGCGCCTCCGGCGCGATTTCTGGCATGATGGGTGCGGCGGCACGCTACGGCTTCCGCATCGACCGCTCGTCGGGCAAGGCCGCCTTCGCCGGCCAGCCTTTGCCGATGGCGGCGGTGCTGCGCTCGCGCGGCGTCGTCACCTTTCTCGCCATGTGGATGGTGATCAACCTCGCGACCGGCCTCTTCGGCCTGGCGCCTGGCATTGACGGCCAGATCGCCTGGGAAGCCCATATTGGTGGCTTTCTTGCCGGCTTCTTCGGCCTGCGGTTTTTTGATCGGCGAGAGCAGGTGCCCCGGCAGGCGGACGAGCCGGAGACCTGAGACCGCCGCACTTGAAATGCAACCGATCGCGGCGCACCATGTTCATCCCAGGGAAAGCCGGCCAGGGCAGGAGCCGGCAGGAAATGCAGAGGAGGACGCCATGACTGTTAAGGCAATTCTCGAGGCAAAAGGCCACGGCGTGGTGACGCTCGGGCCGAACGAAAAGCTCAGCGAAGCCATCCGCATGCTTTCCGAACACAGGATCGGCGCGCTGGTCATCACCAACGGCGATCACAAGATCGTCGGCATTCTTTCCGAGCGCGATGTGGTGCGGGTTCTCGCCAAGGAGGGGGCGGCGGCGCTCGACCTTGCCATCCGCTCGGCGATGACGCCCAAGGTGAAGATCTGCAATGAGAACCACACCGTCAACGAGGTCATGGAGATCATGACCAAGGGCCGCTTCCGCCATCTGCCGGTGGAGAAGAACGGGCTGCTCGACGGCATCGTGTCGATCGGCGACGTGGTCAAGCGCCGCATCGAGGATGTCGAGCGCGAGGCCGAGGAGATCAGGGCCTATATCGCCACGGCATAGGTGACGGCGGCCGGGTTGCCGGCAGTTCGATTTTTCAAGCTGCTATCGCAGTTCGTCGCGGCAGGTGCGGGCCTGTGCCGCGTCGGCGCGTGCGGCTTTGCGCTTGTCTCTTTTGGCGGTTTGCACTAGCGAAGTTGCACATCAAAATATGCGTTCTCGCATATCCGCAATTTCAATATGCAGGCCCTTATGAGCATCATCGATACCCGCACGCCCGACGCCAAGCGCCTGGTTCCCGGCGCCACCGGCGACTGGGAGATCATCATCGGCCTCGAGGTCCACGCGCAGGTGACCTCGCAGGCAAAGCTGTTTTCCGGCGCCTCGACCATTTTCGGCGCCGCGCCCAACGCCAATGTCAGCCTGGTCGACGCGGCGATGCCCGGCATGCTGCCGGTCATCAACGAGGAATGCGTCAAGCAGACGATCCGCACCGGGCTGGGCCTGAAGGCCGAGATCAACCACAAATCGGTCTTCGACAGGAAAAACTATTTCTATCCCGACCTGCCGCAGGGCTACCAGATCTCGCAGTTCAAGCAGCCGATCGTCGGCGAGGGGAAGGTGATCGTCTCGGTCGGCCCGGACCGGCAGGGCGAATTCGAGGACATCGAGGTCGGCATCGAGCGCCTGCACCTGGAGCAGGACGCCGGCAAGTCGATGCACGACCAGCATGCGACGATGTCCTATGTCGATCTCAACCGCTCCGGTGTGGCGCTGATGGAGATCGTTTCGAAGCCGGATATGCGCTCCGCCGATGAAGCCAAGGCCTATGTCACCAAGCTGCGCACCATCGTGCGCTACCTCGGCACGTGCGACGGCAATATGGACGAAGGCTCGCTGCGCGCCGACGTCAACGTCTCGGTACGCCGGCCCGGCGGTGAATTCGGCACGCGCTGCGAGATCAAGAACGTCAACTCCATCCGTTTCATCGGCCAGGCCATCGACTACGAGGCGCGCCGCCAGATCGCCATCCTCGAGGACGGCGGCAAGATCGACCAGGAAACGCGGCTGTTCGACCCCAACAAGGGCGAAACGCGCTCGATGCGTTCCAAGGAAGAAGCGCACGACTACCGCTATTTCCCCGATCCCGACCTTCTGCCGCTGGAATTCGACCAGGCCTATGTCGACGAGTTGGCAAAGGACCTGCCGGAACTTCCCGACGCCAAAAAGGCGCGGCTGATCACCTCGCTCGGCCTGTCGACCTACGACGCCTCGATCCTGGTATCGGAAAAGGCGGTCGCCGACTATTTCGAGAAGGTGGCGGCCGGGCGCGATGGCAAGCTTGCCGCCAACTGGGTCATCAACGATTTGCTGGGTGCGTTGAACAGAGCCGGCAAGGACATTGAAAACGCTCCTGTTTCACCCGACCAGCTTGGCGCGGTCATCGACCTGATCAAGGAAGGCACCATCTCCGGCAAGATCGCCAAGGATCTATTCGAGATCGTCTGGAACGAGGGCGGCGATCCGCGTCAGCTGGTCGAAAGCCGCGGCATGAAGCAGGTCACCGATACCGGCGCCATCGAAAAGGCGGTCGACGAGGTGATCGCGGCCAACCCGGACAAGGTCGAGCAGGCGCGCGCCAAGCCGACCATGGCCGGCTGGTTCGTCGGCCAGGTGATGAAGGCGACCGGCGGCAAGGCCAATCCGCAGGCGGTCAACGAGCTGGTCAAGGCCAAGCTCGGGATCGAGTAGGATGTTTGTCCGCACCGCCGGCGAGCGCGATCTGGCGGCGGTGCGCGCATTGCTGGTCGAGACGTGGCATGCCACCTATGACGCCATCTACGGCGGGCCGCGGGTTACCGAAATCACCGATGAATGGCATTCAATCGCCGCGCTCAAGGCACGGCTGACGCGGCCGAACTCGGAGTTCCTGGTCGCCGACGACGGCAAAACCATCGGCGGCATGGCTTTCGCGGCCGCCACCACGGATGCCAGGATCGTCATGCTGAACCAGCTTTACGTGCATCCGGCCTGGCAGAGGCAAGGCATCGGCCAGGCGCTGCTGGACGAGATCGAGGCCAGCTTTCCGGAGGCCAGGACGCTGCGTGTCGAGGTCGAGGAAGCAAATGCTCCGGCTGTCGCCTTCTACCGCGCGAGGGGGTTCTTGCCCGCCGGCAACACGGCCGATTGCGGCGGCGCCTCGGGCTTGCCGGCGCTGGTTTTGGAGAAGCAACTCGGATAGCTCGTTCGCCTGACGCTCAGTTGCGTTTCTCAGGCAGGTTGGAGCAGCCGGCAGCGAGAAACTCGCACGGCAGGCTGCCGCCTCCACCCGACGTGTGCGGGGGCGTGGCGGCTTCGATTTTTTCCACCTCGTAATATTTCGAGGTGACACCCCATTTTTTGACGCCCTGGCACGTCGAGCGCACGCCAACCTCCGTCGCCTTTGCCGCAGTCTTGTAATAGGTGGTGATCCGGCAGGATTGGCTGACCGGCAGCGCGTTCGCCGGGCTCGTGACCGGCGGCAGGAAGTTCGGGAAGGCAAGCAGCGAGATTGCCGCAATGATCCGGACGGCGGGCATGGCGTGAGGAAGGTGCAGCATCGTTTGTCTCCATCGATGGCGCCGCTCGCTCTTGGCGCAGCGGCGCGTTTGTTCCGGCAAGATCAGGCCATGATGCCGGCGCTGCCGCATCTGCCGCGCGGGGGAAGGCGGCAGCGGTCTGAACCGCCGCCGTCATCCGCGAGCGGCCGCGTCAGGGCGTTTTCGGCTTGATGAGCGTCTTTATCGGAACGGCGACTTTTGGAGGCCGGACCGTACTGGTTCCACCATCGACGGCCAGCCCGCCGCTGTTGAGATAGCGCACCGTATAGTGCAGCTCATAGCCCGGAACTCTGATCCATGTAGGCTTGTGATTGAACTGGTCCGGCGGCCTCGAATACCACTTCGGGATCTGCATGATCTTGGAACCGGCACCGAATCCCGCAGTCTTGGCCGCTACCGCGAAGGCGCTGTCTCTGGGATCGTTCGGCGGCTGGTCGACATTGCCGATGACGACCAGCGAATCGTATTTTCGCGCGTCGAGCCTGAGTGCGGGAAGGTTCAGCGCAGCCACGTCGCCTTCGCGCATCGTCAGCGCCTTCTGACGGCCGTCCTCATTGGCGTAGACGTTGAGATTTATGGCCTCGGATTCCGCATAGACGACATTGTTGTGGAAGTCGCGGGCTGGCAGGCGTGTGAGGCTGTCGAAGGTCACTTCAACCGTCGGCTTGGCTATGGCGTCCGTCACCACCAGGTTGCGCCGCGGCACCGTCCAGAAGATGAGATCATCGCCGGTGGCCTGCGTGCCGGCATCGGAGCCGTCTATTGCCGAGCATTTCGAATTTGGAACCGGCGTCGTCACCGGCAGAGGTGCCGAAAACGAGCTCCGTACCTGAGCGTCGATGTAATTGCCGACGTTGAAAACGTCTTCGAGGATGTTGCCGCCCTCGAAGCTCGCCGGGCCGGGTTGCGAGCGGATGATGACCTGGCTGGAATCGGTCTGCCAGCCGCTGCAGAAGACGTTGACGTCTATGGGAATGCCGATGTGGCGGTCGGAGGTCACCGGGATCGAGACTTTGATGGTCAGGATGTAAGGAACTTTGACAAACCAGCTGTTTGGCTGGTTCAGCATCTGCGTCGCAAAGCGCGACGGCCGCCATTGCTTCAGCGATTCGATCGATGCGCGTGACGATCGTCCCTGGGCGGCCAGCTGTGCGTTGGTGGCGTCGACCTTGGCTTGCGCCAGGTTGCGGACGGTGTTGGTGATCAGGAACACGCCGAGTTCGGCTTTGCAGGGCCTGTTCGATTGTGTGGCGTTGCATGGGGCAAGTGCCGCACTGGGAACCGGCGGCCCCGAAGGCGGCGGCTGGGCGGCCGCGGTGGCCGCCATCAGGCAGAAGAACAGCATCGTGCAGGTTTTCAACATGGTATCCTCGCTCTGTCGTTGGAAACCACCCTCCGGCTAGACAGCAGCATGTGTTCGATGGCGGTTCATCGCCCGCACGGGGGATGAACCGCGAAACATCGGGCCGGCCCAGCGACGTCGAGCCGCCGTCCTTTCGGATTGGATATCTACTGCTTCACGACGCCTTTGGTTGTCGCCTTCGGCGCGACGACCTTGGGCTTGGGGGTTTTCGGGCCGGGGTCGACTACCAATGCGGCCGTGCAGGAGCATTTGCCCGAACCGCAGTTCAGGTCGCCCTTGCACATTTTGGAATGCCGCATATCGGTGCAGTCGGCGGTCCCGGAGCAGGAGCAACTGCCTTGCCCAATCGTTCCGGACTGACATTTGAAGCTCCATGCCGGATCGGCGGCAAGGCCGGCCACAGCGAGCGATAAGGCAAAAAGCGTCGTCGAGATGAGCTTGCGCATGAATACCTCCCGGTTCTATCGAGCGATGGAACCACGAAGCAGCAACGCCTTCATCTCCCGCGCGGGGGACGAACTCGCATACCGGTGACGATCGTCAATGCTGTCCCTTCAGCACGACGAGATAGCCGCGTTCGACGCGAAGCCGGAACGCGATTTGCCCTGCAGTGCCGGGATCCTTGGAAACCTTGTCGATGACATAGCCGCTGGGATGCGAGCCAAGCCATTCTTCCGGTTTGTCGGTGGTTTCGAATGGCTTTTGCAACCGGGCCAGGAAGCCGACTTCGCCTTGATAGTCGAAAGCTGCGGCCCAGTCCGCATCCTTTCGCTCGTCGATGAAGTTGGCGAGCGGCGTCAGATCATAGCGTTTGAACGCGGTTGCCGATGCCACCGCGTGGCCGATGCCGAAAATGACAAGCATGACGATGGCCGAGCTCTTCAGCCTGGCGAGCGGGATCTCCGCCATGAAATAGCCGAACAGGATGACCACGAACGGCAACATCGGCACGACATAATGAGGCTGCTTGCCGGATATCGCGCTGAACACGAGAAACACGGCAACGAACGAGAATGACAGCAGGCGCAAGGCGCGCAGATCCGGCGACTTCGCGTCGATCAGGCTGCGTATCCGCGTGCTCAGCTTCAACCGCCACACCTCGGGTATGAAGATCCACGGTATGGACATGACGGGCAGCAGCAGCAGATAGAAATAGAACGGCCGGCCATGCGAATTGCGCAAATTGCCGGTGACGCGCCCCGCCGACTGGTTCCAGACGAGATCGTAGACGAAATTGCCTTTTGTCAGGATGGTCGCCGGCACCAGCCAGATCGCCACCGGAATTAGCGCGGCGAGCAGGGCCAGGCCCACTCCAGCGAGGAAGTTCGGTGTCGTCAGTCCCGCCCGCCCGTCGCGCCAGAACGGGTAGAACAGGATGGGCGCGCCGATATGGATCAGCACCACCGGGCCTTTCGTCAGCACGCCCATGCCGATGAACAGCCCGGCCAGAACGGCCTGCCAGCGGTTGCCGCTGCGGGCAAAGGCAATCAACGACAACAGCGCGGCGAGCACAAAGACCGTCAGCAACAGGTCGAACAGGATCAGCGTCGAATAGATGACGAACACGCTGCTTCCGGCGACCAGCCAGGGGATGCGCCGCGCGATGTCGTCGCGGCCCGGAAACAGGGTCTTTGCCAAAGCCGTCGTCAGCCAGATGACGAGCGAGGAGGCGGCGAAGATGACCAGCATCGCCGCCGGCCGGCTGGCGCCGAGAATGTTCCAGACAAGGTCGACAAGCCAAAACAGCAGTGGCGGCTTCTGCAGATAGGGCGCGAAATTCATCGTCGGGACGAAGATCTGTCCGCTCAGATACATTTCCCAGGTGACGCTGAGATATCGCGTTTCGTCGACGGGCAGCAGTGGCCGGAAAGCGACCGCGATTACGATCAGCCCAAGCAGAAAGAGGTAGGGGAGCAGCCGCTCGGTAGATGTCGGTGTCAAAGATCGAGATCCGCGCCAGAAACCATTTTCATTCCAGCCGAGCATAGTGCCGCGTTTCTGGACCGCGAACGACCGCACCATGATTTTGGCCGAATTGCAACGATGCCGGTTTCGTTTCGCAGATTTTGCGGACGATGGTCTCAAGGGCTTGAAAAACTTGCCGGCCGAGTCTTTTGGACCGCTGCCGGTTCCGGGGAACCTGAGCAAAATCACCTGGAGCGCAAGGGTAAGCGCAAGGGTGGCGACAATTCGCGCATCAACAGTTCGAGCTCGCGCTGATCGCCTGTACCGGTCTTGTCGAAGATCGTCGCCAGCTGCGACTTGACGGTGCCGTCCGAGACGCCGCCGGCCGCGGCGATTTCCTTTCGCGTCAGGCCGGCGGCAACGTGACCGGCGACGCGCCTTTCTGCCGCGGTCAATCCGAACAGCGCCGCAATGGCGTCCAGCGCCGGGGTCGGTGTCGAACCGGCCGCGGCGATGAAGATCGCTGCGGCGGCGCGTTGCGAGATGCGCGCCGAGATTTCACGCCGCGCCAGCGGCATGACATGGGCCACCGCCGGAACGACCGTCCTGGCCAGGGGAATGTTGATGCCGCAAGGTCCGAGCGCGAATTCGTCGCGCGTGCCGAGCTGGACGGCACGGCCGATCGCGGCGTTGGCGTTGGCATAGGTGAACGAAAGCTGTCCGCGCACGCAAGCGACCGAGATGTTTTCGGCGAGCAGCGCTTCGGCTGACGGGTTGGCGAAGATGATGGTCATGTCTTCTGCGACGATCAGCACCGGATGGTCGAGGCTTTCGATGATGGAGCGGAAGATTTCGGCCTTGCGCCGCTCGGCCTCGAACAGGTCGCCGATGGTCACCGCGCGCCGCACATGCGGTGCCAACAGGCAGACAAGCTCGATATCCTCGCGGGAAATCTGGCGCCTGTCCTTGTCGGTAACCACCATCAACGTGCCGATCCGGGTCGGCCGCTTCATCAACGCCACCCAGAAGAAATCGTCCAGGCGGTTGGGTTGCACCCATTCGCGCACGATGCGGCTTTCGAGCCATCTCTGTCGCGTATCCGGGCCTTGCAGGGCGTAGATCGAATCGACGGTGAACGGCACGTCGATCTCCATCTTGGGAACCGCCGCATAGAAAGGCACTTGCGAGCCGTAGTCATGCTTCAACGGCTCAAGAACTGCGGGATCGCCGCAAGACACCGAAAACCGCGCGGAGCTGCTGATCGTGTCGATGACGGCGAGCATGGCAAGCTGGCCTTCCGCCAGGTTGCAGATGGCCTCGAGTGTCGCCTGCCAGCGGTCGACGTCGGCAATCGAATCGTAGATCGCCTCAACGACCTGCGGCAACGCGCGACCGGCCGTGCCCGCCAGCGATGACATGAGCCCCTCTCATTTGCCGTCCTTGAGGCAACGAAGCTTCAACTCCTAGAATAACGCTGCGTAAGGTTGCCAACAACCCATTTCATGTGCTTCGGGCGGCCGCGAAAATGACATGATCGTTTCGCTTCCCGCCACCCATTTGCTCCTCGGTTGCGGCAAGACGCTTGCCTTCGCAATGCCGTGACGCCATAAGCAGGAACAGGCGCCGCAGCCGCCGCGAGGACTTGCTTCAAGGACTTGCCACGAGGATTTGGATGAAAACTTTCCTTCTGCAGTTTTTCACCTGGTGGAATAGCCAGACATTGGGAACGCGCTTCCACACCTGGCGGCACGGCAAGAAGGTCGGGCAGGACGAGGTCGGCAACGTCTACTATGAGGGCGGCGTCGATTCGGAAGGCCGCACCCGTCGCTGGGTCATCTACCGCAACTATTCGGAAGCCTCGGCGATCCCGCCCGGCTGGCACGGCTGGATCCATCATCGTGTCGACGTTGCGCCGCCAAGCGAAGACTACAAGCCACGCGACTGGCAAAAGCCGCATGTGCCGAACCTCACCGGCAGCCCCGCGGCCTATCGCCCGAAAGGCTCGGTGCTGACCAACCAGCATCGTCCGCAGGTGACGGGCGACTACGACGCCTGGACGCCTGGTTCGTGATCGATCGCCGCGACACGCGCGCGGTCCCCACGGGGGCGGTCCCCACGAGGGCGGTCCCCACGAGGGCGGTCCTTTGTCGCCACAATTGCTGTTTAGCTGTTTGCTGATCCGACAGCAGCAACTAGCCTTGGCGTTGAGAGAATCACCCGGGCGCAAACCACCGGACCTTGCATGAGCATGTTCAGCCGAATTTTGACGGGCGGATTAACCGCGGTCGTTCTCGCTTCTATGGTGGCGCTTGCTACTGCGCAGGAATTGGCGCCGCCTGCGCCGGACGCGTCGGTGGCGCCTGCAGCACCCGCAGTATCCGAGCGCATCACCAATCCAGTCGCTGAATTCGCCGGCATCGACAAGATCACCGGCCGTATCATCACCTTCGATGTCTACATCGACGAGACGGTTCAGTTCGGCGCTTTGCAGGTGACGCCGCGCATCTGCTATTCGCGGCCCGAAAACGAAGAGCCGAAGACGGATTCGTTCGTCGAGGTCGACGAGATCACGCTCGATCGGAAGATACGCCGTATCTTCACCGGCTGGATGTTTGCCGAAAGCCCCGGGATCAACGCCGTCGAGCATGCCGTCTATGATATCTGGCTGAAGGGCTGCAAGCAGAAGTCCGACGTGCCGGCACCCGCCGCCCCCAAAACCAACTAGAATCTGTCAGTGCGCGGCGGATACCGCGCCCTGCGGAACCGCCGCGTTGCCCGAGCGTTGGTGCCTCTCTACGGAGGACGTTGCCATGATGATGGCCAACAAGAACGAACTTCTCGACATCGAAAGGGGATTCTGGAGCGGCGGTGCCGACTATTTCAAGGCCAATGCCGATACCGACTGCCTGGTGGCCTTCCCGCAGATGGCGCGGGTGATGAGCAATACCGATCTGGCCGCAACTGCCACGGACCCGAACCGCTGGCGCGATCTCGACATCGACCTCAAGGGCATCATCGAGCCGGGCAGCGACATCGTCATGCTGACCTACGAGGCGCGTGCGACGCGGCAAGATGGCGAAGCCTATGCGGCGCTGGTCAGCACCGGCTATGTCCACCGCGTCAATGGCTGGAAGATGATGTTCCACGCACAGACGCCGCTGGTGACGGCAGAAAAAGGCTGACCGGCCGCAAGAGCAATTCCAGGAAAGTGTGAACGGCTTTCCGTCCGGAATTGCGTTTCTGTGAAACGATGAACCATTCCAGGTTATGGAAAAAACACGGCCTCGCCCTTCAGCGCCTCGGCCAGCATCTTCTCGTACTTGCCGCGCGGCACGTCGATTGCACCGAAGCGTTTGAGATGCTCGGTGGTGAACTGCGTATCGAGCAGTGCAAAGCCACGCGCCTTCAGGCGTTCGACGAGGTGAACCAGGCAGGCCTTTGACGCGTCGGTCTCCCTGGCGAACATGCTCTCGCCGAAGAACACGCGGCCGAGCGATACGCCGTAGAGCCCCCCGACCAATCGGTCGTTGTGCCAGGCCTCGACCGAATGGCAATGGCCCATCCGATGCAGCTCGATATAGGCTTCGCGGATCGGCGCGTTGATCCAGGTCGACCGACGTTCCTCGCGCCTTTCGGCGCAGGCCTCGATCGTCGCCTCGAAGTCGAAATCGATGCGGAACTCGAACAGGTTCTTGCGGATCGTCTTTCTCAGGCTTTTCGGTATGTGGAACCCGTCGAGCGGAATGATGCCGCGCGTCTCCGGCCGCACCCAGAATACTTCGGGGTCATTGGCGCTTTCGGCCATCGGGAAGACGCCGGAGGCATAGGCTTTGAGCAACAGGTCGGTCGGGATGCGATAACCGGGTGCGTAGGGACGGGTCATCGCTTCGCCCCTGTGTCACTCGCCTTCGGCCAGGTATTTTTCCAGCCAGTGGATATCGTAGTCGCCATTAGCGATGTCGGCGTTGCCAACGAGGTCGCGAAACAGTGGCAGCGTCGTCTTGATGCCGTCGACGACGAATTCGTCGAGCGCGCGCCGCAGCCGCATCATGCATTCGACGCGGTTGCGGCCATGCACGATCAGCTTGCCGATCAGGCTGTCGTAGTAGGGCGGGATCTTGTAGCCGGAATAGACGCCGGAATCGACACGGATGCCGAGGCCGCCCGGCGTGTGGAAATGGGTGATGGTGCCCGGCGAGGGGGTGAAGGTGCGCGGATCCTCGGCATTGATGCGGCATTCGATGGCATGGCCGTGGAAGCGGATGTCCTCCTGGCGCACCGAAAGTCCGCCGCCCGAGGCGACGCGGATCTGCTCGTGCACGAGGTCGATGCCGGTAATCGCCTCGGTCACCGGATGTTCGACCTGCAGGCGCGTGTTCATCTCGATGAAATAGAACTCGCCGTCCTCATAGAGGAATTCGATGGTGCCGGCGCCGGAATAGCCGAGATCGGCGATCGCCCTGGCGCAGACGCCGCCAATATGCGCGCGCTCCTCGGCATTGAGCGCCGGCGAGGGCGCTTCTTCCCAGACCTTCTGGTGGCGGCGCTGCAGCGAGCAGTCGCGCTCGCCGAAATGCACGCCGCGCCCGGCGCCGTCGCCGAACACCTGCACTTCGATATGGCGCGGCTTCTGCAGATATTTCTCGATATAGACTGCGTCGTCGCCGAAGGCCGCACCCGCCTCCGAGCGTGCCGTCTGCAGCGCCACCTCGAGATCGGCCTCGCTACGCGCCACTTTCATGCCGCGCCCGCCGCCGCCGGCCGACGCCTTGATGATTACGGGGTAGCCGATCGCGGCGGCAATGCGCTTGGCTTCCTTGTCCTCGGTGACCGCGCCGTCGGAGCCGGGCACCACGGGAATGCCGAGGCGTTTTGCGGTACGCTTGGCCTCGATCTTGTCACCCATGATGCGGATATGGTCGCCGGTCGGGCCGATGAAGGTGATGTTGTGCGCGGCGAGGATGTCGGCGAACTTGGCGTTCTCCGACAGAAAACCGTAGCCGGGATGCACCGCGTCGGCGCCGGTGATCTCGCAGGCGGCGACGATCTGGTGGATGTTGAGATAGCTGTCGCGCGACGGCGGCGGGCCGATGCAGACGCTCTCGTCGGCGAGACGCACATGCATGGCGTCGGCGTCGGCGGTCGAATGCACCACCACCGTCTGGATGCCGAGCTCCTTGCAGGCGCGCAGCACCCTGAGGGCGATTTCGCCGCGATTGGCGATGAGGATTTTCTGGAACATCTTTCGCCTGTTCCCGGCTCTACTCGATCACGACGAGCGGCATACCATATTCGACCGGCTGCGCATCTTCAAACAGGATCGCCGTCACCGTGCCGGCGCGCGGCGAGGGGATCTGGTTCATCGTCTTCATTGCTTCGATGATCAGCAGCGTCTGGCCTTCCTTGACCTTCTGGCCGATTTCGATGAACGGCCTGGCGTCGGGCGACGGTGCCAGATAGGCGGTGCCGACCATCGGCGAGGCAACGGCGTTCTTCGACACGTCGGGCGTCGCCGGCGCGGCCGCTGCCGCAGGCTGCGCGGCTGCCGGGGCATAGGCCGGCTGAGCTGTGGCGACGGCATGGACGGCCGGGGCCTGCCGCGAGACGCGCACCTTCAGATCGCCCAGCTCGACCTCGATCTCGGTCAGGTTGGTGTCGTTCAGTATGCCCGCCAGATCGCGGATCAGCTGCTGGTCAACACCGTTCTTCTTTATCGACATTTTCGAGCCTTCTGTTTGTTGGCCGGTCATAGGCGTGCAGCCAGCGCCTGCAGCGCCAGCGTGTAGCCGAGCGGCCCGAACCCGCAGATCATGCCGACGGCGACCGGCGCGACCATGGAGACGTGGCGGAATGGTTCCCGCGCGTGGATGTTGGAGAGATGCACCTCAGCGACCGGCAGCGGCGCGACAGCGCGGATGGCATCGTGAATGGCGATCGAGGTATGGCCGTAGGCGCCCGGATTGATGACGATCGCGGCGGCCTTGTCGGCGGCCTCCTGGATCCAGTCGACGAGGTCGCCCTCATGGTTCGACTGGCGGAAATCGATCTCCAGCCCAAGTGCGGCACCTGCCTGCTTGCAGTCGTCGGCGATCGCGGCAAGCGTCTTGCCGCCATAGATGCCTGGCTCGCGCTTGCCGAGCGCGTTGAGATTGGGGCCGTTCAGGACGAAAACCGTTTTCAAAATATGCCGACCTTTCCCGGCGCGGCTAAGCCGGCGCGCCGGACCCTCTATAATGGGCATAGACGCTGGCGAAAAGAGCGCAAGTGCGTTCTTTCGCCGTCCACAACAGCCGGAAAACGGCCCGTGCCGGAAACCCGCAGCCTAATCGAAACCCGAATGCTGATCAGAGCGCGGCCTTCGCCGCCTCGATCTTTTCGGCCAGCACTTCCTGGCCAAGCGCGCCGAACACCACCTCGTTGCCGACGACATAGGACGGCGTTCCGGTGATGGCGAGCTTGGTGGCGAGGTCATAGGTCTTGGAGAAGGCCTCGGTGATGCTCGGGTCCTTCATCTTTTCGCGCAGCGCCGCCTCGTCGGCGCCGAGCGACAGCGCCACCTTGATTGCCGCCGCCTCGGTGGCGCGCCCCTGGCCGCCGAGCAGCGCATTGTGGAATTCGCCGTATTTCTCCGGCTTCATCAAATGGAAGGCCATCGAGACGACGCTCGCCTTCTGCGAATCCGGGCCGAGGATCGGGAACTCCTTGAGTACGAAGCGCAGGTCCGGATCGGCCTTGGTCAGCGCGCGCATGTCGTCGATGGCGCGTTTGCAGTAGCCGCAATTATAATCATAGAATTCGACGATGGTGACCTTGCCGTTCGGATTGCCGACAACACCGTCGAAGGAGGAATTGAAGATCTGGTCCTTGGCGTCTTTGATGACGCCGAGACTGGCGACGCGCTGTTCTTCCTTCTGCTTGGCCTCGAGTGCCTGCTGTGCCTCCAGAAGCACTTCCGGGTTCTTCAGGAGATAGTCGCGGACGATGCCTTCGACTTCGGTGCGGTCGAGCTTGGTACCCGAGGACGCCGTCTGGGCAAGCTGCGCCGTGCCGGCCTTCGCCGTCTGCGGATTGCCGGCGACGAAGCCGAATGCCAGCATGGCGAGAGCCGCTGCCACTCCGGTAGTGCCCAGCAGAATTGCCTTGGTCATGATCCTCGATCCTCTTGCCCGTGTTCCGGTCCGCTCGCTTTGGCTGTGTCGCAGCCTGCGTCCGAAAGGTTCACTTCTTCTTACCTGATGGTGCGTAGTTTATAATGTCCTGCGCGCGAAGCCAGCCCGGCTCGCCCCGCTTCATGCTCTGCTGCGCCCGCATGGCGAAGATTTTCGCATTCTTGTAGTCGCCGGAATAGAAATGCCCTTCGGCGGTTGCAAGCTCGGCGGCCGGGATGTTGCCGAGTTCCCCGTAAGCCTGTGCCAGATAGCGGTATCCGGCGGCGTTTTCGCGATCCCGTCCGAGGCCGGTGTTGATCTGCGCCACCGCCTTCTTCAGCGAATCCTGCGTGCCGATCGCCATCAGCGCCTGGCCGTAAGAGACCGGCAGCAGCCCCGATCGCGCCGGATCGAGGCTGACCGACTTGGCATAGGCGTCCGCCGCATCCTTCGGCCGGTTCGCCTTCATCAGGATGTCGCCGCGTAATTCCTGGAAATAGGGATTTTTCGGCTGTTCCTTGATCAACGCGTTGGTCTTGGTGAGCGCCGACGCCAGATTGCCGAAAAGATAGGTCATCTGCGCGTCGCCATAGCGTGAGGCGAGGCTGCCGGGGTTCTTGCGCATCAATCGCGACGCCGCCGCCTGGCCCTGCATGTAGGCGGCGATCTTGATGCGCATCATGTCGTGGCGCTGCTGCAGTGCCGGCGGGTCGACCTTGTCGACGTAAGGGCTCTGCTTCACCAGCACTTCGAGATTGGCGATACGCTCCTGCGGCATCGGATGGCTGATCCTGTAGGGATCGACTTGCGCGCCCGAGAGCGACAATGCGTTCTGGAAGCGGCCAAACGTCTTCAGCATGCCCATGCCGGACTGGCCGGTTGCATTGAGATAGGTGATCGCCGAACGGTCGGCGGTCATCTCTTCGGTGCGCTGATAAGCGAGGATACTGCGTTGCGCCATCTCGCCGCCGCCGGCCACCACGCCCATGCCGGCGCCGGCGAGACCGCGGCTGTTGCTGGTGGCGCCGGCCACCATGGCGCCGGCGCCAAGCAGCGTCGCCAGGATCGCCATCGTCTTGGCGCGCTCGAGCTGTTCTCGCAATTTCTGCTGGTGTCCGCCGGCGATATGGCCGGCCTCGTGGGCAATGACGCCAATGATCTCGTTGGGCGTTTCGGCCGTCATCAGCGCGCCGGTGTTGATGAACAGGCGGCGGCCGGCAACAAAGGCGTTGAAGCTCTGGTCGTTGACCAGCACGATGTTGATGGCGTCGCCCGACAAGCCCGCCGCCTTGAAGATCGGCCGCGCGTAATCGCGCACCAGCGCCTCGATCTCGGCATCGCGCACAACCGGCACATTCTGCGCAAAAGCATTGACCGAGCCGGCCATGGCGACCACCGCGGCAAGCGAAAGCGTCGCGAGGGCGCGCGCTGTCCTGGCGATCGTCGATTTGGGTCGGCTCAACATGGCAGGTCCACTGGTAGACGAGTGGGCGAAGGATGAAAAGTCGGCAGCCTAAACTTACCGAACTTGTGATCCCCACACCAATCGGGCATTTGTGCGGCGCGGCCAGCATGGCCGGCACGTGCGGACAAGTGTGGTGGATTGAAAAATGGTTGTTTCGCTTTCGCGCCGCGGCGCGGTCGAACCGTTCCATGCCATGGACATCCTGGCCGAGGCGAATCGGCTGAAAGCCAAGGGCCTGCCGGTCGTTTCCATGGCCGTCGGCCAGCCTTCCGATCCGGCGCCGGCCGGGGTTCGCGAAGCGGCGGCCAATGCCTTGAAAGCAGGCCGCATCGGCTATACCGACGCGCTGGGCCTCGCCGGCCTGCGCAAGGCGATCGCGGCGCATTATGGCGAGCACTACGGGCTTGACGTTTCGCCCGAGCGGATAGCCGTCACCACCGGATCGTCGGCTGCCTTCAACCTCGCTTTCCTGGCAATGTTCGATCCAGGCGACCGCGTCGCCATCGCTGCGCCCGGCTATCCTGCCTATCGCAACATCATGGCCGCGCTCGGCATCGACGTCGCCGAGATCGAGTTGGACGGCGCCGCCTATCTGCATGCCGAGCACCTGCAAGCCGCGCATCGCGAAAAACCGCTGAAGGGCGTGCTGTTCGCCAGCCCGGCCAACCCGACCGGCGCGGTCATTCCCGCCGGCGATCTCGAGGCGCTGGTCGAGACGGCGCAAGAGCTCGGCATCGCCGTCATCTCGGACGAAATCTACCACCGGCTGGCCTATGCGGCGCCCGACACGACGGCGCTTGCTTTCGGCGCGGATGTGACGGTGATCAATTCCTTCTCGAAATATTATTGCATGACCGGCTGGCGCATCGGCTGGATGGTGCTGCCGCAGGAACTGGTGCGGCCAGTCGAGCGCATCGCCCAGAGCCTCTACATCTCGCCGCCCGAACTGTCCCAGATTGCCGCGATCGAGGCATTCAAGGCGACGCCAGAGCTGGAAGCGGTGAAGGCGCGCTATGCCTGGAACCGCGAGCTCCTGATGCAACGCCTGCCGGAGCTCGGCTTTGCTTTGGCCGCGCCGATGGACGGCGCGTTCTACGCCTTCTGCGACGTCACCAGGCACACCAATGACAGCATGGCGTTTGCGCGCCGGATGCTTGCCGAGGCGCATGTGGCTGCGACGCCGGGCCGCGATTTCGACCCGCTGCAAGGCCATCGTACGATGCGCTTTTCCTATGCCGGCAGCCACGACGACATGGTCGAGGCGATGGCGCGTATCGAACGCTGGCTGAAGTAGCGGGTGCGACGATGCCGGAGTTTGATCAGGCGCCCCAACTCGAACATGCGTTGCGCGAGGTCGCTGCCGAAATGGCGGAGCGTACCGATCGCGGCGACGTCGCCAGCTATATTCCCCAGCTCGGCAAGATCGACCCGAAAAAATTCGGCATTGCCGCGGTGACCAATGACGGCCGCGTGCTGACCGCGGGCGATGCCGACGAGGCGTTTTCGATCCAGAGCATCTCAAAGGTGTTCACGCTGACGCTGGCGCTCGGCAATGTCGGCGACGCGCTGTGGCAGCGGGTTGGGCGCGAACCTTCGGGCAATCCGTTCAACTC
This sequence comes from Mesorhizobium sp. M0590, assembly GCF_040320905.1. Lineage (NCBI taxonomy): Bacteria > Pseudomonadati > Pseudomonadota > Alphaproteobacteria > Hyphomicrobiales > Phyllobacteriaceae > Mesorhizobium > Mesorhizobium sp. M0590. The sequence continues at coordinate 39,404 of NZ_JAMYQN010000016.1, read as the reverse complement.
GATCGTCCAGCTCGAGCACGAGAACGGCATTCCGCGCAATCCATTCATCAATGCCGGCGCCATCGTGGTCTCGGACATCCTGCTTGCCGGCCATCAGCCGCGCGAGGCGATCGGCGAGATCCTGCGCTTCATCCAGTTCCTGGCCGATGACGACACCATCATCATCGACCGCGAGGTCGCGGCGTCCGAACGCGCCACCGGCTTTCGCAATTTCGCACTTGCCAATTACATGAAATCGTTCGGTAATCTCAATCACGCGCCGGAGCTGGCGCTGGGCGTCTATTTCCACCATTGCGCTATCGCCATGAGCTGCCGGCAACTGGCCCTGGCCGGCCGCTTCCTTGCCAATGGCGGCAAGAACCCGGCGACCGGGCATTCCGTCGTCTCGGCAGAGCGCGCCCGCCGCATCGGCGCGATGATGCTGACCTGCGGCCACTATGACGGCTCCGGCGACTTCGCTTTCCGCGTCGGCATTCCCGGCAAGAGCGGCGTTGGCGGCGGCATATTGGGGATCGTGCCGGGCGTCACCTCGCTTGCCGTCTGGTCCCCTGGCCTCAATGCCAATGGCAATTCGAGGCTGGGGTCGATCGCGCTGGAAAAATTGGCGAAGACGATGAACTGGTCGATCTTCGCGCCATAAGCATTTTGCAGCCAAATGGAATCATTTGGCGTCCGCACAAATGCGGCAAAACAAACAGTTAGAGCGGAATGCCCCATTCAATTTGAATGCATTCCGCTCTGGTGCCTGTCGCCTGAATTGGGGCAAAAAAATCCCGCGCAGCCGATCGGCAGCGCGGGATTTTTTTAATCAGAAAGTCTGGCTAATGCACGGAAAGGCTTAGAAAAAGCCCTTCCGTTGCCACCAGCCGGCACGCTTCGGCTTGTCCTCGGCCTTTGCTTCCTCGGTCTTTGCCTCGTCGGGGACGATCGAGGAGACGACCGGCACGACCGGAGCATCCACCGGTACGGGCTTGCGCCGCGACGGCCGGACCTTCGGCGTTTCCTCGGCAGCCGCCGCTTCGGTCTCCTGCGAAGCCGGCGCAGCGGTCTCGCCGGAAGCCACGGAGGCGGCCTCGGCAGCCGATGTCTCGGCGCCCGCAATCTCGGCAACTGCTTCCGCCGCAACCTTCTTCGGCTTGGCGGCACGGCGCGGCTTCTTCGGCTTTTCGGCGCTCGGCATGTCGTCGTTCGCCGGAGCAAGCACCGCAAGCTCTTCGGCCGGCGGCGCACCTTCCGGCTCGCCGATTACGGGCTCTGCTTCCGACACGGCACCTTCCGTCATGGCGGTGGGCTCGCCGGGGGCAGCTTCCAAGCCGTCCTCGCCGTCCTCACGGCGATTGCGCTTGCCGCCGCGCTTGCCGCGCCGGCGCTTCTTGCCGTGACCGTCGTCCGCCGCTTCCGCCGTTTCGGCAACACCGGCCGGCGTTTCACGTTCCGCTTCGGCGCCTTGATCGCCGGCGGCTACGAAGGCATCGTCTATCGGCGCCGAAACGGAAGCACCTTCCACAGCAGCGCCATGCTCGCGATCGGCGTGTTCACGTTCCCCGTGTTCACGATCCCCGTGTTCACGATCCTTGCCGCCGCGCCGTCTGCGGCGCTTGCGGCGCTTGCGATCGCGGCCTTCGCCGTCCTCGCCGGACCTTGGCTGCTGCGGCTGCTGGGCAGGGCGTGGCTGCTCGGCCTGCACCGGTGCCTCGTCTTCCTCTTCGATGACGATCTCGTCCTCGGGTTCTTCCGGCTCGACATAGGCCGGGAACGTGCGCGCCTCGACAAAGCCTTCCGGCTTTTCGGCCAGCGCGCCGCGGAAGATGGCATAGTGTTGTGCACCGACCGCGTCATCGGCTTCGATGGTGATGGTCACGCCGAAGCGGTGCTCGAATTCCACCAGCGTGCCGCGCTTGTGATTGAGCACATAGAGCGCGGTCGCCGCCGGCGTCCGCACCGTGATGTGGCTGCGCGAATCCTTGAGCAGGAATTCCTCGATTGCCCGCACCACCATCAGCGCGACCGACGAATCGGAGCGCACATGGCCGGTGCCGCCGCAATGCGGGCAAGGCTTCATGGTCGATTCCAGCACGCTGGCACGGATGCGCTGGCGCGACATCTCCATCAGGCCGAAATGCGAGATGCGGCCGACCTGGATGCGGGCACGATCGTTCTTGAGGTGATCCTTCAGCCGCTTCTCGACGGAGCGGTTGTTGCGGTTCTCCTCCATATCGATGAAGTCGATGACGATGAGGCCGGCGAGATCGCGCAGCCTCAATTGCCGGGCGACTTCCTCGGCGGCTTCCAGATTGGTGTGAAGTGCGGTGTCCTCGATCGAGTGCTCCTTGGTGGAACGGCCCGAATTGACATCGATGGCGACCAGCGCTTCCGTCTGGTTGATGATGATGTAGCCGCCGCTCTTCAGCGTCACCTGCGGCTGCAGCATGCGGTCGAGCTGCGCTTCGATGCCGTTGCGCACAAAGATCGGCGTCGTGTCGCGGAACGGCTGAACCACCTTGGCGTGGCTCGGCATCAGCATGCGCATGAAGTCCTTGGCCTCGCGGTAGCCTTCTTCGCCGGAAACCAGGATCTCGTCGATATCCTTGTTGTAAAGGTCGCGCACCGAGCGCTTGATCAGGCTGCCTTCCTCGTAAACCAGGGCAGGGGCCGTGGATTGCAGCGTCAGATTGCGGACGTTTTCCCAAAGCCGCATCAAATATTCATAGTCGCGCTTGATCTCTGCCTTGGTGCGGCTTTCGCCTGCCGTACGCAGGATGACACCCATGCCTTGCGGCACTTCGAGATCGGCGACCACTTCCTTCAGCCGCTTGCGGTCCTGCGCATTGGTGATCTTGCGCGAAATACCGCCGCCGCGTGCCGTGTTCGGCATCAGCACCGAATAGCGGCCGGCCAGTGACAGGTAGGTGGTCAGCGCTGCACCCTTGTTGCCGCGCTCTTCCTTGACGACCTGTACCAGCAGGATCTGCCGGCGCTTGATCACTTCCTGGATCTTGTACTGGCGGCGCACCGGCTTGCGGCGGTTGCGCACTTCTTCCAGCGCGTCCTCGGCGCCGACCGATTCGACCTCGTGATCGTCCGGATGTGAGGATTGCACCTCTTCCAGCATGCCGCGGTCATTGTCTTCGGAGGTTGCTTCGCCGCTTGTCTCTGCCCCGCTTGTCTCGACTTGTGGAACGGCTTCGGAGATTACATCGGCATCGACGCTGGCAGCGATGGAACTCGATCCGCCTTCGGAAGGCTCGGTCTCGCCGCTATCGGCGACTTCATCGCTCTGCCCGGCGGCACCCTCGCTCTGTCCGGCAATGTCGGACATGGTGTTGTCGGCAACGGCATCCAGCTTTTCTGCGACGGCATCTTCGCCGTTCTCGCCATTCTCACCGTCGGCCGCGCCTGCCTCGCGCCTGTGCTCGCCGCGGTCGCGGCTCTTGCCGCCGCGCCGGCGTCCGCGCTTGCCACGGTCGCGGCTCTGGCGGTCCTCGCCTTCGGCGGCTTCCTCGTCCTCTTCGTCCTGGGCTTCCTGTGCTTCCGCACGCAGCAGCGCCTGACGGTCGGCGACCGGAATCTGGTAGTAGTCGGGATGTATTTCACTGAAGGCGAGGAAACCGTGACGGTTGCCGCCATATTCGACAAAGGCTGCCTGGAGGGAAGGTTCGACGCGCGTTACGCGGGCGAGATAGATATTTCCTTTGAGCTGCTTCTTGTCCTGGGATTCAAAGTCGAATTCTTCAATACGGTTACCGCGAACGACGACAACGCGTGTTTCCTCCGGGTGGGAGGCGTCTATCAGCATTTTGTTGGGCATTATTTCGTTTCCTCCCGGCAGCCGTCGGCCGCAGCTTGCAGGACACTGCCCGCTGCCGTGGACCTGGAACATGGGTGCCGGACAATTGAACGTCCGCCGGCCGCTGCCTGAGCGCCATGGCGGTGCCGCCCGCAGCCGTAGTGGCGCGGTTTGTTGCGGACCTTTCCATGATTGCGCTTGAAGCCATCGTCACCAGCAGAACCTTTTGAACCAAAGCCCGGAAAAAACCGGACCAGCTTGTTTGCTCATACAGAGCCGGCACGGGACAATCCCGGCCGTTTTGCTCACGCAGGCGATTCCCCCGCCACGGGAGCACGCCTGCGAAAATCGTCGCGATCACCGATGCCTTCTTCGCCTGAAGCGAAAGGAGCCGTCTTGCGTCTGACCTGTAGCAGGAAGCTGCGGAGGAGGACGGTTCCAGGATTGCAGTGATCCACCATCGCTTTTATGATTTGGCGGGTTGGAAGGCAACCCCGATTCCCGATGCCGGCAAAAAGCCGTTCCGCAGCGGAAGCCCCGGTTCCAAGCCTTCCATGAAAAGGCTTGGTTAACCTTCTCTGGATACCAATCGTTAATCGAGTTCGCGGCCTGCCAGCACTTTGACAAGCAATAGGGCACTTCGACAAGCGATCGGGCATGACGCCAACGGGAGCGATTGGTAGAAAGATGGGACTGGCAGGCTTCGCAGACAAGGGCCGTCATCATGGAGGCTGGTTCTTCCGCACCGCCTGCCTGCTGCCGCTGATCCTGGCTTGCCTGGTCTTTTCGCCGCTTTCGCGTGCTGCCGACGCACCGCTCGGTGCCATAAGCTACAAGATGGCCGGCGATGCCACCAAGATGCGTATCGTCATCAATTTCGACCGCGAGCCCGACATCAAATGGTTCCTGCTGCGCGGCCCCAATCGCCTGGTCATCGATCTCCCGGCCACGAGATTCGCCCTCAATGCCAAGGATATGAAGCCGCGCGGGCTTGTCCGCGCCGTGCGTTACGGCGGACTCGGCGAGGGGAAATCGCGGCTGATTCTCACCGGCAAGGGACCGTTCGCCGTCGACAATCTCGACGTGCTCAAGAACGATGACGGCAACGGCTACCGCATCGCCATCGACATGTCGGCGGCCTCGCAGCGGGAATTCGACGCAGCGCTCGCCAATCAGGCGCTGACCACCGGTTCGACGGTCTCCGCCGACAAGGCCGGCAGGGTCGGTACCGGGCCGGTCTCCAATCCGGGCCATCGTTTCACCGTCGTCATCGATCCCGGCCATGGCGGCATCGACGGCGGCGCCGAGGGCCTGAACGGGACGGTCGAGAAGAACGTGACGCTCGCCTTCGCCATGGAACTGCGCGACAAGCTCGCCGCCGGCGGCAAATACGACGTGTTCCTGACACGTGAGACCGACGTGTTCCTGCGGCTCGACGACCGCGTGCGCATTGCCCGCCAGCATGAGGCCGACCTGCTCATCTCGATCCATGCCGACACGATCAGCCTCAAGGGCATTCGCGGCGCAACGGTCTACACCGTGTCCGACAAGGCTTCCGATCCCGAGGCGCAGGCGCTTGCCGACCGTGAAAATCTTTCCGACCAGTTCGCCGGCATGGAGATCAAGGACGACAGCAAGGAAGTGACCGATATCCTGATCGACCTGATCCGCCGCGAGACGCATAATTTTTCGATGAGCTTCGCCCATACTCTCGTCGGACAGCTTTCCACCAGCGTCGGTCTGATCAACAACCCGCAGCGTTCTGCCGGCTTCAAGGTGCTGAAAGCGCCGGACGTTCCATCCGTGCTGGTCGAACTCGGCTATCTGTCGAACGCCAAGGACGAAGCGCAATTGCTCAGCGCCGATTGGCGCAACAAGGCGACCCAGAGCATAACCAACGCCGTTGCCCTATTTGCTTCGGCCAAGAGCGGAACGGGGGCCGGAGGCTGAAATGTCCGCCGGCGCCCACAACCTGAAGCAGCGTTGCACGGCGACAACACCCTGTGCTTTTATTTCCGGCATTCGAAACCGAAATTCCACGCTGCCGTATTTTGCCCACATGGTCGCGACATGGGTTTTGCGATTACGGTTTGGGATCGTCCCGAAAGCTTGCGCGAAGGGCGGCTTCGTTTAGGAAATTCCCGAACCAAGGACTGGAGCGGGTATGATTCGTCTCATTGGCTATTTCTTCGGCATCGGCACGACGCTGGCCCTTTTGGTCGCGGCGGGCGTGGCGATCTATATCGGCCATTTGTCGAAGGACCTGCCCGATTACGAGGTGCTGGCCAAATACGAGCCGCCGGTGACGACCCGCATCCACGCGTCGGATGGCGCGCTGATGGCCGAATATGCGCGTGAGCGGCGGCTTTATCTGCCGATTCAGGCGATCCCGGATCGTGTCAAGGCGGCCTTCCTGTCGGCCGAGGACAAGAACTTTTACAATCACCCCGGCATTGACGTGACCGGCCTTGGCCGGGCCATTGTCGTCAACCTGCAGAATGTTGGCTCGGGAAAGCGCCAGGTCGGCGCCTCGACCATCACCCAGCAGGTGGCGAAGAACTTCCTGTTGTCTTCAGACCAGACCTACGAGCGCAAGATCAAGGAGATGATCCTCGCCTTCCGCATCGAGCAGGCCTACTCGAAGGATCGCATTCTCGAGCTCTATCTCAACGAGATTTTCTTCGGCTTCGGCGCCTATGGCGTCGCCGGTGCTGCGCTAACCTATTTCGACAAATCGGTGAACGAGCTCACCGTGGCCGAAGCCGCCTATCTCGCCTCTCTGCCGAAGGGGCCGAACAACTACCATCCCTTCAAGCATGCCGATCGCGCCTTGGAGCGCCGCAACTGGGTGATCGACCAGATGGTCGAGAACGGTTACGTCACGCATGAGGAAGGCGAGAAGGCCAAGGCCGAGCCGCTCGGCGTCACGCCGCGCCGCACCGGCAACTATCTCTTCGCCGGGGAGTATTTCACCGAGGAAGTGCGTCGCCAGATCATCGCGCGCTATGGCGAGAATGCGCTCTACGAGGGCGGCCTTTCCGTCCGCACGACGCTCGATCCGAAGATGCAGCTGATTGCCCGCAAGGCCATGCAGAACGGACTTATGAAGTTCGACACGCTGCGCGGCTACCGCGGGCCGGTCACGAGCATCGACGTTTCCGGCGACTGGGGCGTGCCGCTGGGCAACGTCAAGCGGTTGGAGGACGTGCCGGAATGGTCGCTCGCCGTCGTGCTCGACAGCTCGGCCACCGGCCTGTCCATCGGCCTGCAGCCGACGCGCCAGATCTCCGGCGAAATCGTCAAGGACCGCGTCGAAGGCACTGTCAGCAAGGAAGACATGAGCTTCGCCATGCGCCACGTGGTCGACGGCAGGACCGTCAAGGCGAAGTCGCCCGCCGACGTGTTGAAGCCGGGCGACGTGATTTTCGTGCAGAAGAACGACGGCTCGGACAACAGCTACAGCTTGCGCCAGGTTCCCGAAGTGGAAGGCGGCCTGATCGCCATGGACCCGCATACCGGACGCGTCCTGGCCATGGTCGGCGGTTTCTCCTACGCGCAATCGGAGTTCAACCGGGCGACGCAGGCCATGCGCCAGCCGGGATCGTCGTTCAAGCCGATCGTCTATTCGGCCGCCCTCGACAATGGCTATACCCCCGCCTCCGTGATCATGGACGGGCCGATCACCATCCAGAGCGGCAACACGACCTGGACGCCCAAGAACTACGACGGAACGGTGGCCGGCCCGGCGACGTTGCGCTCCGGCATCGAGAAATCGCGCAATCTGATGACGGTGCGGCTTGCCAACGACATGGGCATGAAGCTGGTCGTGGAATATGCCGAGCGTTTCGGCGTCTACGACCACCTGGCGCCGTATCTGCCGATGGCGCTGGGATCCGGCGAGACGACGGTGATGCGCATGGTGTCGGCCTATTCGATCATGGCCAATGGCGGCAAGTCGATCAAGCCGTCGCTGATCGACCGCATCCAGGATCGCTACGGCAAGACCGTCTTTAGGCAGGACGAACGCGGCTGCTCGAACTGCAATGCCGCCGAGTGGCAGGACCAGCCAGAGCCGGAGCTGGTCGACAACTCCGAGCAGGTGCTCGATCCGATGACCGCCTACCAGATCACATCGATGATGGAGGGCGTCGTGCAACGCGGTACCGGCGCCACCATCAACGAGCTTGGCCGTCACATCGCCGGCAAGACCGGAACGACCAACGACGAAAAGGATGCCTGGTTCATCGGCTATACGCCGAACCTCGTTGTCGGCCTCTATATGGGCTACGATCAGCCGAAAGGTCTTGGCAAGGGCGCGACCGGCGGCGGCCTTGCCGCGCCGATCTTCAAGGATTTCATGCGCGTGGCGCTGGATGGCACGCCCAATGTCGACTTCAAGGTTCCGGAAGGCATGAAGCTGATTGCGATCAATCGCAAGACCGGCATGCGAGCCAACGCGGGCGACGCCGGAACCATCACCGAAGCCTTCAAGCCGGGTACCGGTCCCGCCGACAGCTATTGGGTGATCGGCATGGGTGCGGACGGCTCCAACGCCACCGGCGGGGCGCTGTCGCCGCAGGCCAACCAGGCCATCCAGTCGGGCGGCGGCGGGCTCTACTGACAATCGCTACATCGGGTCGGGCCGACTTGACGATGATGGTCGAGCCGGCCCATTCCGCTTTACAGGGGCCGGTGCCGTCCCTATGTATCGCGCCATCAAGCCGCCATTTAGCAACAGGACAGAACAGCCAGCCATGCGCGCGGAAACGCAAAATATTGTCGACGAGATCAGGCAGGCGATAACCCTGCTGAGGAGGCATCTTTGACTGGGATCAAGCCATAAAGCGGCTTGAGTACCTGAATGTCCGTGCCGAGGATTCGAGCCTCTGGAACGAGCCGCTGGAAGCGCAAAAGCTGATGCGCGAGCGTCAGGGCCTCGAGGAAGGTATTGCCGCGGTCAAAGGCCTCACCCAGGCCCTGGAAGACAATATCGGCCTGATCGAGCTTGGCGAGGAAGAGGGCGACGAGGGCGTAATCGCGGAGGCCGAAGCGGCGATCCGCTCGATGCGCGGCGAGGCCAAGGCGCGCCAGATCGAAACGCTGCTGTCGGGCGAGGCTGACGCCAACGATAGCTATCTGGAAGTCCATGCTGGCGCCGGCGGCACCGAAAGCCAGGACTGGGCCTCGATGCTTCTGCGCATGTATACGCGCTGGGCCGAGCGCCGCCGCTTCAAGGTCGAAGTGCTGGAAGTACATGACGGTGAAGAAGCCGGCATCAAGTCCGCCACGCTGCTGATCAAGGGCCACAACGCCTACGGCTGGCTGAAGACGGAATCCGGCGTGCATCGTCTCGTGCGGATTTCGCCCTATGACAGCAATGCGCGCCGCCACACCTCCTTCGCCAGCGTCTGGGTCTATCCCGTCATCGACGATACGATCGACATCGACGTTTCCGAATCCGACGTCCGTATCGACACGTATCGGTCGTCGGGATCGGGCGGCCAGCACGTCAACACCACCGATTCGGCCGTGCGCATAACCCATCTCGCCACCGGCATCGCGGTTGCCTGCCAGGCCGAGCGCTCCCAGCACAAGAACAAGGCCAAGGCCTGGGAAATGCTGCGCTCGCGGCTTTACGAGGAAGAGCTGAAGAAGCGCGAAGCGGTGGCGGACGCCACGGAAGCGTCGAAGAGCGATATCGGCTGGGGCCACCAGATACGGTCCTACGTGCTGCAGCCCTATCAGTTGGTGAAAGATCTGCGCACCGGTGTCGAGAGCACCAGCCCGTCGAGCGTGCTCGACGGCGACCTCGATGATTTCATGGAAGCCTCGCTGTCGCAGCGGATCGAGGGTGGCGCCGGCGAAACGGTGGCCGATATCGACTGAGGCCGCCGGGCACCAATCCGGCAGGAATGTGGGTTCATCACGCGAGAGTTACGGCCATCGTGCGAGAGTGACGAGCTCTCAATTTGCACCTACCTGTCGTTCTACAACTTTGTTTTTCGTAGAGTTTTTCAAAATCGATTTCCGCTTTTGACGCGGATGCCTCGGGCCTGCCGGTGCCAAGCCTGGAACCAGCGCGAGCCAAATCCCGTTATTGGCGATCCCTCTGCCGGGGGTCGACGAGGTTCGTCAACCAGGGCGGCAGGTTGGTTCCGGCTGCAGAGGTCGGCGTTCGATTGCGACAGCAATTCCTTGCGCCAACCAAGGAATCAGCCCAGCATTCATGCGCTGGGGAGGAAAAAAGCATTTATGGCCGGACGCGGCGTATCTGCGACCTGACGATCCGGCCACTGGGAAGACACGTTCCGGGAACGGGCAAGCGAAATGCTTGACAACCGTTGATAGGAACTGCGCTCATGCCTGCTCTCACAACCAGACCGGCCCCAGTCGCCCGCACGGCGCGCCGACTCCTGAATTCACTTGTCGCGGCAGTGGTTTTGATTGCTGCCGCCATTCCATTTGCGGCGCCTGCTCTGGCGCATGATGCCAAGCCGACCGCGGCAATGCCGCAAGGCTGGAGCTATCCGTTCTCCTGCTGCTCGGGCTATGATTGCCGCGAGGTCTCTCAGACATCGATCAGCGAACGTCCCGAGGGCTATGTCATCAAAGGAACCGGGGAAGTCGTGGCCTATAGCGACAAGCGGATCAAGAATTCGCCCGACGGCGAATATCATTGGTGCTCCGTTGCCGGTGCCAATGACGGAAAGACCATCTGCCTGTTCGTGCCCCCATCGTCCTACTAGCGCATGACGCCCAAAAGCTTGCCCACGGGCTGACCCGAGCGTGTGCAGCGGTTTTGGATCGATGGGCCTTCGATCTGTGCATCGCAGGCTCACAGGTCTGCTGACCGGCAGTTGTCAGGAGCGTTTCTTTATGCTGCCTTTGCCGTACGGGGCGGCGGCATTGTGAGGGACCAATTCATGACCATCAAGGCAAGCTGCCACTGCAAGGCGACGACGTTCGAGGTTTCGCAAGCGCCGCAGACAGTGACGCGATGCACCTGTTCCTTCTGTTCGAAACGCGGTTCGTTGTGGGCCTATTACACCCCATCGCAATTCAGACTCACCAGCCCGCCCGAGAATGTTTCGTTCTACCAGTGGGGATCGAAAACCATAAAACACGGTTTTTGCGCCACCTGCGGCTGCGGCACCTTCACCGAGACGCCGGACTGGTCGACAGGCGAGCCGAATTTCGACAATCCGAAGATCAGCGTGAACTCGCGGCTGTTCGACGATTTCGATCTCGACAAGGTCGAAGTGGTGGTCATCGACGGCAAGAATCTCTGGTAGCCGATCGAATTGGGGTGGTCGCGCGAGCCGCTGCAGGCGTGTGGAATTGAGCCGGGGAAAGCCGCGGCAACGGCTTTTGCTGGTCCGTTTTTCGCCGCATTTCATGGTACAAGTCGCTGGAAGGGCTGATGCGGTGCGCCGTTGCGCGACCGTGGAATGGAGAGGGACCACCATATGAAAAAGATTGTGCTCGCCGTCGTGGCGACGGCTGTGCTCGTGAGCGCATGCACCACCGATCCCTACACCGGGGAACAGAAGGTTTCCAACACCGCTGCCGGCGCCGGTCTCGGTGCTTTGGCGGGTGCCGGGCTCGGCATGCTTGCCGGCGGTAACGACCGCCGCAACGCGCTGATCGGCGCGGGCATCGGCGCGCTTGCCGGCGGTGCCATCGGTGCCACCATGGACCAGAACGAGGCCGAACTGCGCCGACAGCTTCAGGGCACCGGCGTCAGCGTCACCCGCACCGGCGACCAGATCATCCTCAATATGCCGTCCGACATCACCTTCAACGTCGACCAGGACGCGGTGAAGGCCGGTTTCTATCCGGTGCTGAATTCGGTTGCCCTTGTGCTGAAAAAGTTCCGGCAGACCACCGTCGACGTGTTCGGCCACACCGACTCGACCGGCGGCGACGAGCACAATTTCGACCTGTCGCAGCGCCGTGCTTTGGCGGTCGCCAACTATCTGTCCGGACAGGGCGTCGATTCCCGCCGCTTCGCCGTCACCGGCTTCGGCAAGACGCGTCCGATCGCCTCCAATGCGACGGCTGCCGGCCGGGCTCAGAACCGCCGCGTCGAGATCCAGCTGTCGCCGCTCACCTGAGGCAAGCACATGAACCGAGAGCGGCCCCGCAAGGGGCCGCTCTAATGGTTATGCCGGACCACCGGCCGCCGGCGCCCTTCGTTCGCGATATCAGGACCGGGCCGGCTGTTCGACAATTGCGGCAACGATCCGGCGCACGATCGGAAGCACAATCAGCAGGCTGGGAAACGCAACAAGCCATGAAGCGCCCCACGCATAGCTCCAGGCCGCTATAAACCCGTTAGTCCAGCCTGCGCCGATTGCCGTCGAAACCGCCGAGACAATCGAGGACATCAGAATCGAAAGAACCAACGGCATCACCACCGCGCCGTAGGAGGGCGGCAGCTTTCTCAACTTGAAGGCTCGGTCCGGTGATGCTTGCATCGAAATCTCCTAATAAAAAAATATGCGTAGGCGCTATTGTGAGGACGATCAGGCGGCATATGCCGTCTGCAGCGCCAATTCCCGAATGAAGCTTCGCAGCGAACGCGGCTCGCGGCCAAGCACGGCACGCAACGTCAGGCTGTTCCCGCCGAGGCCGTATTTGGCGTAGTGGCTGTGTACTTTGGCCAGCATCTGCAACTGCCGGTCCGTATAGGGAAGGCGGGCCTTCGCCGCCCAGTCCTGAAATGTCGGCTCGCCCGCCGAAACCGGCCGGCCAAGCGCTTCGCTCATCATGGCGACGACCTCTTCGCGGCTGTGCATACCGTCGGCGCACAGCTCGAGGGTCGCATAGGACAAACGCGTTTCGGTCAGTGCGATTGCCGCAACTTCAGCCACATCGCGATAGTCGACGCGGGCGAGCTTCGCCGTCCTTGGAAACGGCTCGGCGAAAACGCCGTGCTCGACGACGGACGGCCAGGCCGCCGCGATATTTTGCATGAAATTGGCCGGGTGCAGAATGGTGTACTCCATGTTCGTCGAATAGAGGGCAGCTTCAACGGGTACCTTGCTTGCATGGTTTTCCAGCCTCGTATTGGTCGGCTGGATCACCGACGAAAAGACGAACTTTCGAACGCCTGCTCGCGCCGCCGCCTCAACCATGGCAACCCCCATGGCGGCTTCGTCGGGAGCAAAGGCCGGTCCGATGTGAAAGACACCGTCGACACCTTCCACGGCCTGCTCAAGGCTCCGATGGTCGCGCAGATCTCCGATCGCGATCTCGGATGCACCGGCTTTCTGGGCTTTTTCGGCACTCGCGGCGTCACGAACAAGCGCCCGAATCCTGGCATTGCGGCGGACGAGTTCAGGCACCACCAAACCGGCAACGCGGCCTGCGGCGCCTACGATCAGGACCGTTGGACTGGGTGTTCGCATGACGATCTCCTTCCCTCAAGTCTGCCTTTCGGCCTATGCAGGGAAGATAAAATCTAGCGAACTGCGTTACAATTGATCGATTTTGCGATAGTTTCTCCCGATTTTCGGGAGAAAGGAGCGATGAGCCGGATAGATGATTTCGAAGCCTTCATTGCCATTGTCGAGCACGGCAGCCTGACGGCTGCCGCACGCCGGCTGAACCGCTCACTGCAGTCGGTCAGTCGGTCCTTGGCGACATTGGAGGAATCCATCGGGGTCGAGCTTCTGCACAGGACGACACGCCGCTCGACGCCGAGCGAAGCCGGAGCGGCTTTTTTCCAGCGCATCAAACCCGCCGTCGAGGAAATTAACGAAGCCAGGCTTCAGGCGGCCAACCGACGGTCGGAGCCGTCGGGCATCCTGCGTGTGAGTGCCCCGGTTCTGTTCGGCCCGGATTTCCTGATGCCGGTCATCGCCGACTGTATGCGGACATATCCCCGCGTCGAGGTTGACCTCCAGCTTTCCGATGAATTTGTCGATCTTGATGCCGAGGGTCTCGATTTGGCGGTCCGGATCGGCAATTTGCCGGATTCCAATTTACGTGCGAAGCGGCTGGGGGCGTTGCGGCGCGTCGTGTTCGGCGCACCTGCCTACTTCCAGCAACGCGGCCGACCGGCCCATCCGCTTGAATTGCGTGAGCACGATTGCATCGTACGAACTGTCGACGGCCGCCCGGGCGAATGGATGTTTCAGATTGAAGGCAAGCCCCGGTCGGTGAAGGTCGCGGGCACTTTCCGGTCGAATTTGATGATATCCATCTATGCAGCCGCGGTTCACGGATTGGGTCTGGGCTACTCGCCGCTTTGGCAGATAAAACACCTGGTGGACGACGGCCGCCTGGAACTGGTTCTGACCGAATTCGAGCCTGTGCCGGTGCCGATACACGCCGTGTGGCCGGAAGGCAGATCATCCTCCGCCAAAGTTCGCGCTTTTCTGGACCTGCTGGCATCCCGCCTGGAGCTCAAGAACCTTTAGGGCGCAAAACTAATCTGAGCGCCGATCTTACCTCATCGACATCAAGTTCGTGATCAGAACTGCCTTGGCGGCGTTGACCACGGGTTGATGGACCTCCGAATGACCGATGTCATTCAGCTGATCGGTCGTCAAATTTGCCAATGCCCTGCGTCTTGCGACGGTCCGCCGCCACCCCGTGAAGGCAGTGATCATCATTGCTGCGCTTTTCAGGCCAGACCCAAGCCAGCGGCGTTTGGACGCGCTGCTGCCGGCGCGAGTTCCCGTGTGAGCCATTTCTTAGTCTCCCGTTTCGAGTTTGCGGGTGGGAGCGTGCCACGCAGGTGTTTTCGGGCTGTTCGGCTGTGCGTGAACAATTGGGAGGAGTCCGACGATCCGCCGTTAAATCGGTGTTAAATCAATCTACCGAGATGCTATTCTGTCGCTGCGGTCAAAGTCTGGAGACGATTTGTGCGCATCCGGTTGCTTGGTGGCCTGGAGGTTACTTCCCCGGAGCACCGGCCCGTCCGGTTCGCCACACGCAAGACTTCGCTTCTTTTTGCTGCTCTGGTTCTCGCAGGCCGCCGCGGCCATCGTCGCGAGCAGCTTTCCGAAGCCTTTTGGCCGGGGCGAAGCAATGGGCAAGCCCGCAATAGTCTGCGGCAAGCGCTTGTCGACATCAGGCGCTCGTTCCCGGCCAGCTTGGATGCCACCGTCTACATCGATGGGGATCAGGAGACCGTCGTGCTGATTGCCGGTCCGGATGAGGCGGACATCTCGGTGTTCGACCGGAAATTAGAGGAGGGCCGGACCACCGATCTCGCCTTCGCAGCCGATCTCTATCGCGGTGAGCTGCTTGCCGGGCAAACGATTCCTGACGAACTGGACGAGTGGTTTGGACCGTATCTGAGCAAGTATCAGCGCAAGGCGCTGCAGTTGGTCGATCGGCTGAGCCTGGCGCTGCCCGCACCCGGCTCAGCGGAAGAGACGGCCTGCGAAGGGCTCGCGGAGAGATTGCTCGCCTCGGATCCGACGGCGGAGGCAGCCCATCGGGCGCTTATCCGCATCCACGCTCATCGAGGTCACGAAAACGCGGCCTTGCGCCAGGTCGAGCTGTGTCGGGCAGCTTTAAAAAAACATCTGAATGCGGACCCAGAGGAGCAGACAAGCTCACTTGCGGCTTCCCTGCAGTCCCGTGAAAGAACTGAACGTCAGCGGCCTGAGCCAAGCTCTGCCGCCGCATCACTGGCGCAGGTTCTGGCGGCCCCGACGAGGCGCGACGACCAGCCGTCGATTGCGGTGCTGCCGTTTCAGAATCTAAGCGGTGATGTGGAGCAGGAATATTTCGCCGACGGCATGGTGGAAGACATTGTCACCGCCTTGGCTCACTTTCGTCACCTGTTCGTGGTCGCACGGAATTCGAGCTTCACCTACAGGGGACGGTCCATAGACATAAAGCAGGTCGGGCGTGAGCTGGGCGTGCGCTATGTGGTCGAGGGAAGTGTTCGCCGGGCGGGCGACCGCCTGCGCATCGCCGGGCAGCTCATCGACACCTCGACGGGGGCCTATCTCTGGGCCGACCGTTTTGATGGAACGCTCGCCGAAGTTTTCAGTCTGCAGGACCAGGTCGCCTCGAGCATCGTCGGCGCAATCACACCGAAAATGGAGGAGGCTGAGATCGAGCGTGCCAAACGCAAACCGACAGAAAGCCTCGATGCTTATGACTACTATCTCCGCGGGCTGGCGGCCTTTGACCGAACGATCACTAGTAGATCGGCGATTGACGACGCCTTGCGCCTCTTCATGAAGGCGATCGACCGTGACCCGGAGTTCGCGATAGCCCATGCGCGGGCGGCGCGGTGCTACGCTACCCGAAAAAGCAACGGCTGGATGGTCGACCGTGCAGAAGAGATTGCCGAAGCTACTCGACTGGCCAGGAGAGCGGTCGAACTCGGAAGGGACGATGCAATTGCGCTTTCCTACGGTGGATACGTCCTCGGCTACGTAGGCGGCGACCTTGATGATAGTGCGGCTTGCATCGATCGCGCGCTCGCTCTCAACCCGAACTTGGCCGCTGCTTTGGGCGTCAGCAGCTGGGTGAGGGCTTGCTTGGGCGAGCCAGGCAAGGCCATCGAGCACGCCGCGCTTGCCATGCGCCTAAGCCCATTGGATCCACGCCTGTTCGCTTGGCAGTTCAACACCGGGCTCGCTCATTTTTGTGCAGGCCACTACGATGACGCCGTCGCTTGGGCGGGAAAGTCGCTGCGGCACCAGCCGAACTACGTGAGCGCGATGCGTGTAGTGGCGGCGGGTCATGCCCTTGCGGGGCGCCTAACGGAAGCGCAGCAAATGATGGCCCGGCTTTGCGAGTTCGATCCCTCGCTGCGGCTTTCGAATCTCGCCGAGGTGCTGCCGCCGTTTTATCGACCGGACGATCGCAGCAGATATATCGAAGGCCTTCGCAAGGCGGGCCTGCCGGACTAACCCCATCTCAGCGCGAAGCGAGGCTGTCTTATGCAGGTTTCGGTGCTTCGCGCGTCCGCAGGACGCACAAGCGCTGCAGCATCAGACCTTGGCGACGATCCGCATGAAGGCCGGCATGTCGTCGCCGAAGCCGACGGTCGCGTCATTGTCTTCCTGTCGCTGGCGGGCAGGGCGCTCGCGCTGCGGCCTGGTGTCGCCGCGTTCGGGCGCGCGCCTTTCGTTGCGATCCGGCGAAGCCTTCCGTTCAGGTGAAGCCTGGCGTTCGCTGTTTTCCGACCGGATCGCCTCTTTGCGGGTACGCCGCTCGTCGATGTCGGCGACGGTGGCTTCGGCCACGACTGGCTGTTCCTCGCTAACCGCTTCCGGCGCCGCTTCCTCGCTGCGCTTGACGTGGCGTTCACGCGGTTTGCGCTCGCCCCTGTCCTTGGCGTCGGCGTCGTCCTTGCGGCCGGCACGGCGTGGCGCACCGCGGCCACGGCGCGGGGCCTCATCCTCGCCGCCTTCGCTGGCAACGACCGTCGACAAATCGCCGTCATGCCACTCGATCTTCGTGCCGATCAGCCGCTCGATGGCGTCGATGTATTTGGTGTCCGACTTGGTCGCGATGGTGAAGGATTTGCCCGAGCGCCCGGCGCGGCCGGTACGGCCGATGCGGTGGACGTAATCCTCCGCGTGGATCGGCACGTCGTAATTGAAGACATGGCTGACATCGGGAATGTCGAGGCCGCGCGCCGCGACATCCGAAGCAACGAGGTAGCGCAGCTTGCCGTCACGGAAATTGGCAAGCATCTGCATGCGCGCGCGCTGGTCCATGTCGCCATGCAGGGCGCCGGCGTCGAAATCATATTTCAGCAGCGAGCGGAACAGCTCCGATACCTCGATCTTGCGGTTGCAGAAGATGATGGCGTTCTTCAGCTCGGCATCCTCGGCTTTCATCAAATTGCGCAGCGTCTCGCGCTTGTCCCACGGCTTTGGCCCGGATTTCACCAGCCGCTGGATAATGTTGGTGGCGGCCGATGCTGCCTTCGACACTTCGACGCGCACCGGCGCGTGCAGGAATTTCTCGGTGAGCTTGGTGATTTCCGGCGGCATCGTCGCCGAGAAGAACAGCGTCTGCCTGGTGAACGGGATCATCTCGCAGATACGCTCGATGTCGGGGATGAAGCCCATGTCGAGCATGCGGTCGGCCTCGTCGATGACGAGGATCTCGACACCATTGAGCAGGAGCTTGCCGCGCTCGCGATGGTCGAGCAGGCGGCCGGGAGTCGCGATCAGCACATCGGCGCCGCGCTCGAGCTTCTTGTCCTGCTCGTCGAAGGACACGCCGCCGATCAGCAGTGCGATGTTGAGCTTGTGGTTCTTGCCGTATTTGACGAAGTTTTCCTCGACCTGCGCGGCGAGCTCGCGCGTCGGCTCGAGGATCAGCGTGCGCGGCATGCGGGCGCGGGCGCGGCCCTTTTCCAGCCGGGTGAGCATCGGCAGGACGAAGGACGCCGTCTTGCCGGTGCCGGTCTGGGCTATCCCCAGCACGTCCTTGCCGAGCAAGGCGTGAGGGATGGCGCCAGCCTGGATCGGCGTCGGCTCGGTGTAGCCGGCATCGGTAACTGCGGAAAGGACCTTCGGCGACAGGCCAAGGTCTGCAAAGGTCAACGCTTCTTGAGCGATCTGGGTGTCTGAGGACAAGTTTGGCTGTCTTTGGCTGGTTCGGGGGCGCAACATATGCAGTCGCGGCAAGCGCCGCGCGCCTGCAAGATTGGTATTGCAGGTAGGCGCAAGCCCACGATTTGTCAACACAAACGGGCGGCATTGGCGCGATTGTGAAGTCGTAACCTTAATCGCGATGCTTAATTTGCGCAGTGGCCGCTGCGCCGGCTCAATACCTGAACTGTTCGGCGAGAATGCGCTCGTTCCACGAATGGTTGGGATCGAACAGCAGCGTCGCCGTTGCCGTCGGCGATTCCCTCACCGTGACCGTCGTCACCGCCTTGACCTCGGTGTGGTCGGCGGCGGCATTCACCGGCCGCTTTTCCGGCTCCAGAATGTCGAAACGCACGATCGCCTTGTTGGAGAGCAGCGCGCCGCGCCAGCGGCGCGGACGAAACGGGCTGACCGGGGTCAGCGCCAGCAGCGGAGCGTCGAGCGGCAGGATCGGCCCGTGCGCCGACAGATTATATGCGGTCGAGCCGGCCGGCGTCGCAATCATCACGCCGTCGCAGTGCAATTCCTCCAGCCGCTCCTGCCCATCCACGGTGATGCGGATCTTGGCCGTCTGGTACGACTGGCGCCAAAGCGCGACCTCGTTGATCGCGAGCGCCGAAATCGTCTCGCCTTCGGCCGTCACCGCCTGCATCTCCAGCGGACGGATCGTTTCGGCAACGGCCGCCGCGATGCGCCCGGTCAAGCCGCTGGCGCGGTATTCGTTCATCAGGAAACCGATGGTGCCACGGTTCATGCCGTAGACCTTCTTTCCCGTGCTCATCGTCTCACGCAGGGTCTG
Source organism: Mesorhizobium sp. M0590 (assembly GCF_040320905.1). Lineage (NCBI taxonomy): Bacteria > Pseudomonadati > Pseudomonadota > Alphaproteobacteria > Hyphomicrobiales > Phyllobacteriaceae > Mesorhizobium > Mesorhizobium sp. M0590. The sequence continues at coordinate 20,236 of NZ_JAMYQN010000016.1, read as the reverse complement.
CAGCAGAAAGCCGTCGCCGCCGAGCGCCACGACGATCCTGGCTTCTTCGACGGATGCCTGGCCGTAGCGTGCCGAAAGGCTTTCCAACGCCGCATTGGCGTCGGCGGTACCGGATGAGACGAAGGCGAAACGGCTGGCGGTTTTGCTCATGGCTCTCAACGACAACCGATTGGGACGACCGCCTGGCGACCGATTGGCGGCGACCGGTTGCTGGGCCGCGCCAGCGCCGGGTTAGCATGGGTGGGCATTTCTGCAAAGGGAGGGAGGTGCCTGCAGATGGCGACCAAACAAGCCGCACTCGCGCATCATGTCGGAGGACAAAATGATGTGATGGTTAAGACTCGCCTTAAACTCTCGTAAAGCCATATCGATCATGTTAGCCGGCAGCGGACGGGCGGCGTGGGGGCTAACCAGTCGAGGCCGATCTATTGCCGCTGGCACGCTTGATTATTGTCTTCCTGATGCTGGCAAGTTTTGCCCTGGCTTTCGCGGAACTGGTGCGCCAGTCGGAGGAAAAGAGCTTTAGACCCGAGCCCACGGCCTCACGCTGCGGCGACGCGGCGGGGACACCCTGTCCGCAAAGGGCGCTTTGACGCCATAGCGCCAGTGCTTATCGGGCTTGCAACAGATGGCAGCCGGCCTGGCGCTTTTGCGCGAGATACTCGTCGACAAGCTGGCGATAGCGGACTTTGCCGAAGCTCGGGAAATGGCCGCCGTGCACGACCGAGACATCGAGATCGCGCATGCGCAGCAGCGTTTCGACATAATCGTCGATATCGGAGTGATAGACGTCGTCGATCAGCGGGCCGTCATAGATGATGTCGCCGGAAAACAGGATGCCCGTCCTGTTTTCGTAGAGCGCAATGCCGCCGGGTGAATGGCCGGGCGTGTGGATGACCTCGAAGGCACGGTCGCCGAGATCGACGATGTCGCCTTGCTCGAGCAACCGGCCGGCTGGTGCGGGCAGGATCTGGTAGCGCTTCGTGTCCCAACCTTGCGGCATGCCGTCGAACATCTCGTCAGTGGCATAGCGGTCGGCAACCGTCCATTCGTTGCGTGGATCGGCGAGGATTTCGGCCTCGGCCGGGTGCACGCAGCGGTCGGGAAATTCGTGATGGCAGCCGATATGATCGAAATGCGTGTGGCTGGCCACGCAGGTGAGCTTGCGCTCCGTGACCAGCGGCACGTGGCGGCGCAGGCTGAAATGGCCGAGGCCGGTGTCGAACAGAAGATCGCGGTCGCGGCCGCGCACATGCCAGATGTTGCAGCGGAAGAACGGCTTGATCCACGGCTCGTGGATCAGCGTCACGCCATCGCCCATGCGGATAGTTTCGTACCAGTCAGGAGCGTCGATGATTGGAAGCGTGCTCATGTTTGGTCCGCAAGCAGGATGATGTCGCCAGCATCGCACGATACCGCGACAACGTCGCCCGGCTGGACGGCCGATGCTGCCGCGACCTTGGCGATGAAGTGCAGCGCCGGGTCGGTCGTGGAGGTCCCCAGCACACGCTTGAAGCTGCCCTGGAAGACGACGTCGCTGACCTTGGCCGTACCGAGCGCCACAGCACCGCCGGCACCGCCGAGAACAAGATGCTCCGGGCGGATGGCCAGCGCAACGGTCGAGCCGGCTGGCAATGTGCCGGGCAGCGAGAGCGACCCAAGTTTCGTGGTGACGGTGATTTTGCCGCTCTTCGCCTCCGTCACCGTTCCCGATATCAGCGTGCTTTCGCCCATGAAAGTCGCGGAAAAGCGCGTCGCTGGCCGTGCATAGACGCGCTCGGGCGGTCCTTCGTCCTCGATGCGCCCGTCATTCATCACCACGCAATGATCGGCCAGCGCCATCGCCTCTTCCTGGTCGTGAGTGACGTGGATGAAGGCGGTGCCGACGCGTTTCTGGATCGCCTTCAACTCGTCCTGCATCTGCCGGCGCAATTTCAGGTCGAGCGCGCCGAGCGGCTCGTCGAGCAACAGCACCGCCGGCTCGACCACCAGGGCGCGCGCCAGTGCCACGCGCTGCCGCTGACCGCCGGAAAGTTGGTGCGGCTTCTTGTCGAAGGCGGTGGCGAGCCCGACCAGCGCCAGCGCCTCGCGCGCCCTTGCTGCCCGGGTTGCGGCATCGACACCCCGCATGCGCAGGCCGAAGCCGACATTGCTGCCGACGCTCATATGCGGAAACAGCGCGTAGTCCTGGAACACGGTGGTCGTCGGCCGCTTCGCCGGTGGCACGGCGGTGCAGTCCTCGCCGCGGATCAGCACCTTGCCTTCGCTCGGCGTGACGAAGCCGCCGAGGATGGACAAAAGCGTCGTCTTGCCGGAGCCGGACGGCCCGAGCAGGATCGTGTAGCTGCCCGGCTCGATCGTCAGCGAGACGTTCTTCAGCACGGTGTGCTGACCGAAGCGATGCGAGACAGAGCTTATATCGACCAGTGGCGCGGTCATGCCGGCTTCCTCCGCAACAGCATCAGCTCGAACAATACCACCAGTACGATGGAGACGGCGAAGACCAGCGAGCCGACGGCGTTGGTCTTGGGATTGAGGCCGGAGCGCAGCAGGTTCCAGATCTCGACCGGCAGCGTCGTGTCGAAGCGCGTCAACAGGAACGAGATGACGAATTCGTCCCAGGAGAAGGTCATCGACAGGAAGAAGCCGGCGAAGATGGCCGGCGCCATGACGGGCACGGTGATCAGCAGCAGCACCTTCCATTCGGGCGCGCCGAGGTCGCGCGCGGCGCGCTCGATATTGATCTGGTGGTCGCCCATCTGGCTGTAGACGATGGCAAAGCAGAGCGGCAGGTTGATCACCACATGGCCGATGCCGGCGGCAGTGAGCGACTTCGGCACGCCGGCCCAGTTGAACAGCACCAGCAGCCCCATGCCGATGATGAGATAGCTGACGGTCAAGGGCAAGGTGATCACCCCGCGCATCAGGCCCGAGCCCGGCAAGGCGAAGCGCGCAAAACCCCAGGCGGAGAGAAAGCCCAACGTGACGGCGACAGCCGAGGAGACGACCGCCACCAGCAGCGAATTGACCAGAGCCGAAGTCAGCCGCGTGTCGGCGAGCACGGCCTCGTACCAGCGCAGCGACGGCCCGGTGAAGGGCGGGATCGGAAACGACGTCGCCTGCAGCGAAAACAGCACCAGCACCACCACCGGCAGGAAGATGAAGCCATAGATGGCGATGGCATAAAGGCCGGAGACGAGGCGGATGAGCGCGCGCATGGTCAGGCCCGCTCGATCTTCAGCCAGCGGGAGCAGGCGAGGTAGGCGATAGTGACCACCGCCATCAGGATGATCGACAGCGCCGAGGCGAGCGGAAAGTCGCCGCGCCGGCCGATCTGCATCATGACGAGTTGCGGCATCAACAGCTCGTTGTTGCCGCCGAGGATCTGCGGCGTGATGTAGTCGCCGATGCATAGCACGAAGGTGAGGAAGGCGCCGACCATGATGCCAGGCAGCGTCAGCGGCAGAACGACATGCAGGAATGTGCGCATCGGCCCGGCGCCGAGATCGGCGGCGGCCTTGCGGTAGCTGGGGCTGAGCTGCTTCAGATTGGCGAAGATCGTCAGCGTCAACAGCATGACGAAGAAATGCACGAAGCCGGTGACCGTCGCTAGCCGCGTATTGGCGAGCTGCAGTGGTTCGCCGAACAGGCCGGAGCCGGTCAACGCGCGGTTGACGACGCCGTTCTGTGCCAGCACCAGCAGCCACGAATAGGAGCGCACGACATAGGAGGTCCAGAAGGGCAGCACGGCCAGCATCAGCGCCAGCCGCTGCCAGCGCTCCGGCACCTGTTCGGCCAGAATCCAGGCAAAGGGATAGGCGAGCAGCACCGAGATCACGGTGACGATGGCGGTGACCTGCAGCGAGTTCACCATCGCCTGCCAGTAGGACGGATTGGCAAAGAACTGGCTGTAGTTGGACAGCGTGAAGCCGCCGCCTTCATGCGCCGTCAGGCTGGATACCGCCATGGCGACGAAGGGCAGCACGAAGAACAGCAGCGTCCAGCCGAGCGCCGGCGTGACCAACGCCCAGGGCAGGGGACTCTTTGCCGCAACGCTCACGACCGGCAGCCGGTCATTGCGCCTGCAGCATTTCGGTCCAGACGTCCTGCATCTTCTTGTCGAGATCGGCATTCGGCGCCGGATAGGACTGGGCGCGGGCGAGGAATTCCGGCTGCTCGTCGAAACGCAGGATCTTCTTCTGCTCGTCGCTCAGCGCCGCCTTGCTGTTGGCCGGCATGCCCCAATAGCAGGACGAGGTGGCGAGCCGCGCCTGGCCTTCGGGGCTCATAATGTACTGGATGAATTTAAGCGCCAGCTCCTTGTTCTTGGAATCCTTGAACATTGCCAGCGACTGCGACCACAGCACAGCGCCTTCTTTCGGTATCGAGAAGTCGAGGGCAGGGTTTTCCTTGGCCAGCCCCGCCGTCACCCATTCGCCGCCGCCGACCAGAATGTCGACCTCGCCGGTCGCCAGCGCCGTCTGGCTGGCGGTCACTTCGCCGACCAGCTTGGCGTTGGCCTTCATTTTGAGCAGCTCTTCCTTGATGGCGGGAAGGTCGGCTTCGGTCAGGTCGGCGGTCTTTTTGCCGATCGCCAGTGCGGCCATGCCGATGACCGGCAGGTAATAATCGTAGATGGCGATCTTGCCCTTGTATTTGTCGCCGGTCAGCGCCGCCATCGACTGCATGTCGGCCGGGTCGACCTTGGTCTTGTTGTAGCCGATCGTGTTGTAGCCGAACTTTTCGGTGATGCCGTAACGCTTGCCGTCGACGACGGTGGAGCTATCCATCTTCACCTGCGGAAACAGGTCGGCCAGCGGCAGCTTGTCTTCCGGTAGCGGCTCGAACAGGCCTTTTTCGACACCGCGCGGTACGTCGATGCTGTCGATCACCATCACGTCCCAATCGCCGGGCTGTGATTGATCGATGATGGCCAGGCCGGCGCCGGTGCCTTCGAACTCCTTGACATTGACCTTGACGCCGTTCGCCTCCTCGAACGGCTGCAGCAGCGCCGGATCGGCGTGATCGCACCAGATCAGTGCGTTGAGATCCTGCGCCTGAGCGAGGCTGCCCGCCGCCAGCAGCAGTGCTGCCGCGGCACAGGCGCCTTGGAGATGGCTCTTCAGAACGGAAAGCGGATTCCTGACGGTTGGATTGGTGGTCTTTGGATTGACGGACATCGAGTGTTCTCCCTTGCCTTTTTGGCTTGTAGGAAAAAATTGAACCAATTCTAAAATTGAGTCAATTCTGTTTTTGTGGCAAACAGCCGCTATGAGCGGATTGCGGGCAAGGCAGAAGGCGGATCGGCACCGCCGCATCATCGAGGCAGCGGCGGCGCTTTTCCGCGATGCCGGTTATGAAGGCGCCAAGATCGAGACCATCGCGGCGCAGGCCGAAGTCTCGGTCGGCACCATCTACAATTACTACCAGAACAAGGGCGACATCCTCGGCGCCATCGTCTCGATGGAGGTCAACGAGGTGCTGAATGCCGGGCGCGGCGTCGTCGCCAACCCGCCGGCCAATGTCGGCGACGCGCTGGATACGCTGCTCGGCATCTATATCGAGCACTCGCTGCATTACCTCAGCAAGGAGATGTGGCGGCAGGCGATGGCGATCTCGACGCAACTGCCCGACAGCCCGTTCGGCCAGGCCTATACCGCGCTCGACCGGGCATTGACCGAGCAGATCCGCGCGCTGATCGTCCGCCTGCAGGCGCTCGGCCTGGTGCGCCGCGACATCGACGGGCCGGCGCTCGGCGAACTCATCTTCAACAACATGAACATGATGTTCATCGAATTCGTGAAGCGCGAGGAGGCGAGGATTGCCGAACTGCGCACGGCGATACGCAGGCAGAACAGGATATTGGTGGCGGCGATCGGAGTGTAAGAAGATCAAGGGCGAATAGGGCCTGCAACACAAATCGCCGCAGCCGGAGCATCGCCTAACGGTTGATCAGCCATAGAATGGCCGAGAGCACGATGCTGACCAGTATCCCCGTGGTGATAGGGACATAAAGCCTGAAGTTCTCACGCTCGATCACGATATCGCCGGGCAGCCTGCCAAGGCCGGTCCGAGCCAACCAAGGCCACAGCAGGCCTATGGCAACTATGCTGAGACCAACCACGATCAGAGTTCGCGACATGGCAGCATCCTGCCGATAAAAATGCCGGGCGCCTAGTATGGACCCGGATCACCCAGCCGTTAGGCCTGCTCGAGCGAGGATTTCAGGAGCCGGCGTGACATGCCCGTGCGGCTTGCAGTAGACGGGGTCGATCGCGTGATAGCCGAGCAGATGGCCGAGTGGCGCCAGGATCCCCAGCGCCACTCGCTGAATCGCAGGTGGCGGGTGCGTGAAGACGATCACGTCGGCAAATTCTCTGGCGATGACTGCTGCCTGAAGCGGCGAAGGTCTACCTTTTCTGTCCACCTGGCCGGCATTGGCCAGGCCGAAGAGCATGCCGATCAGCAGCTCGAAACGGTTCGGGTCGACATTGTCCGCACCTGGCGCCCGGTCGATTTCGACCAGGACATGCGCTTCTTCCGTTTTGCTGCTGTTCCACCAATCATGTGCGACGCCTGCTTCGACCGTGGCGGATTGGCCAGGCTCCAGGGACAAAGTCTTCCGGGCGATGCAAGCGTCGAGACGGCCACGGAGGACGGTAAACCGTTCCGTCAGATTCGGGTGGAAGTGCTCGCCCACCACTGCGGCTCCCGGCCGGGCGGTCAGATGAGCGATGCCAGGTCCCTGGCCGCGGTCTTCGGTGCCACGCAGGATGACCGCATATTCGCCGGTCACCTTGTTCTCGTAGACATCTCCACAGCGTGACATGGATCAGCTCCGGGTTCAGAGCACCGGTGTCCGGCAACTTTATCGTCAACGGATTGATCGTTCAACGACGCTCGAACAGGCGATTGCGGAAACACCAGTTGCCGGCTCTTCTTCAACGCGGGCGATCAGCGCTCTACCGAACATGCTTAGGCGGCCGCGCTCTCGGAAACGGCACGACCGTCAGTGGCGCCTTGCGGAATTCCGCGATGGCTATTTCTTCAATCAGCGCGTCGAGGGCCTCGTTGACGCGTCGGCTCGTTTCATCCGCGCCGCAGAGGCGGTTTTGTGCGCACTCCAAAAGCTCGCGCGCCGCGGCGAAATCACTTCGCATGACAACACCCTTTGGTTTTTGGCCCGCCGCACCGACATTGTCGGCGCGCTTAATTGAGCGAGTGCTAATATACACAGGAGCAATTTAATCGAATGGTACGAGATGGCCGAGGCCGGGAGAGAGGGCCGAAATGACAGCTCTGCAACGGCGAAGTCACGCCCGGGCTCAGCGTCTCTAGATATGAGATGCTAACTCGTTGTCTGGCGACAGATTTTGCCAGCAATTTCACGGAAGTTTCTGGTGACCCGACGAGGACGGTCCCGACACGTACGCCCCTAATACGATCTTGGGCGGCTTATATATTCTCTGGCGGCGGCAATCTGGCGCCGGTGCTCGCGGAGGAAGGCTGCGCCGAAACAAATGGCAAAGGCCAGTACTGAAAGGCTTGTCGTTGCTCTTGATGTTGGATCGGGATCGGGACTTAGCAGGAAACGGAAACCGAACGCGAAGGCGAAGACGATAAATCCGCCAAATATGCCGTTGATGAAGGGGGCGGTCGTGCGTTTCTGCTCCAACGAAGACTCCTAGGTTTTCCGCTAGGGAACTATGGTTTCCGCTAGGGAATATATGCGTTGAAGCTGATGTGCTACCGATCCTGACGGCCCCGGCCTGTGGATATCGGGGATGAGCAGATATCAAGCGCCCCGGAGGTCTCAAGAAGCCCGTACTGGTGCCCCCGGACGGAATCGAACCGCCGACCTTCGGTTTACAAAACCGCTGCTCTACCAGCTGAGCTACAAGGGCACGGCGCTCCGGTTACCATATCTGCTGCGCCAGTAAAGACAAAACTCCGTTTTCGGCTGCCGCGAACGCGCCGGTTCTGCCGCCAGGGCGTCCTGAAAACGGCCAATTCGCTTCCTATATTGATCGAAGGTGCAATCGCATCAGCGAGGCAGTCGCATGATCAGGTTTGTCATCATTCTCCCGCTCGTCGTCGTGGCCTGGGTTCTCCTGGTGAAGCTCATCAAGGACCTGAAGCGCGCCAATATCGACTGGACCGGCGTCACCACCATCATCGGTTTCATCGCGCTCGCCTTCTGGCTGCGGCATATCACCGGCATGGGATGAGGCCTGCCGGTTGTTTCGGTGAACTGTCGACGGCGCGACCGTTCGTGGTCGCGCATCAGACCCCGCGATTTCTCCCGCCGAGAAAAAATCCAAAAAGACCTTCGAACCTTTTTCCTTGTTGCGACGACTGATGGTCAAGAGGCGGTTGGATCGCCTCCCACAACAAGGAGATCGTCATGTTCAAGCGCACCATCGTTTCCGGCCTCGTCGCCACCACCGTCGCCGCCGCCATGCTGGTTGGTACGGTTCAGCCTTCGGCCGCCCATCACAAGCACAAGCACCTCGGCATCGGCATTGCTGCAGGTGTCGGCGGCTTCCTGCTCGGCAGCGCGCTGGCCCAGCCGCGCACCGTCTATATCGAGGAAGACGGCGGCTCCTGGCACGTCCGGCGCTGCCTCAATCGCTACCAGAGCTACGACCCGTACTCGGACACCTATGTCGGCTACGACGGCTATCGCCATCGCTGCTGGCTTTGAGGGCCACTATGCCAGCTTGGGAGGAGGTGACCGTTTCAGGCAACCGGAAGAAGGGGCACCCCACTGCCCCTTTTTCTGCGCGTCTGAGTGGCAGGGCAGAGGGGTTGTTCCTCCGACCTCTTAGGACCTGGGTTCCTCGCCCGCCGCGAAGCGGGGGAGAGGTGGCCGCCCACGGGTCTTGCCTTCGGCAAGCCCGAGGACAGGCTCCGCGGCCGGAGAGGGGGCCTTCGTAGGGCGCGGTCCCCTCTCCGTCGCGGCTTCGCCGCGCCACCTCTCCCCACTTCCGTGGGGCGAGGAACCCAAGCTGGAATAAAGCCGCGCTCCGTCAGCCTCTCTGTCCTGTCGAACATCGCCCACTTAAGACGAGATCGGATGCCGCTTCAGCATTCGCCAACACTCTTGCCGATGTACAGCGATTTCCCAACAGCCTAATCTGCACCGATATTGAAACAGGGAGAGGGCACTTGGGCGAGCACGATCCGAACGAAGAGCCGATCGAGACGGTTTTCCGCAACGGCACAATCACCACCGTCGGCATCCTGCTGGCGTTCTCGCTGGGCTTCATCACGCATTGGGCCGCCAACCCGATACCATGGGAAATCTATCACCTGGCCGCCGTCGCGCCGATTTTGATCGGCATTGCCCTGCAGATACGAGCGCTGCGGTTGCTGCTCGACATAACGTCTCTACAACGGCGCGTTTATGAACGCGCCAATCGTATCTTCATTGCCGGCCTCATCTTCACCGCCTGCGGAGTTGGGCTGGCGATGCTGCTTGATTTCTACGACCTATCGACCAAGAGCGCGGTGCCCGGGGCCTAGCTTTGGCCATCCTGGCAGGTGTCGCACCATTCGACGCTGGTCAGCGCTGCCATGCGCTCGGTTCGCTGCCAAGGCCGGGAGGGGTCGGCAGCCCGCCGATCATCCTCGTCACCTCCGCCGCCGCGTCGCGCACCAGCGGGCCGATCTCGGCCAGCCGTTCCGGCGTCACCCGCACCGTCGGCCCGGAGACCGAAACGCCGCCGATCGGCTCGCCGAATTCATTGAAGATGGCGGCGGCAACGCAGCGCATGCCCGGATGCCGCTCCTCGTCGTCAACCGACCAGCCGCGCAGCTTGATCGTCACCAGGTCGCGGGCGAGCGCCGAGATATCGGACAGCGTGTTTTCGGTGAAGCGCTCCAGCCCGGCGCGGCGCAGGATGGTGGCGACGCGCTCCGGCTCGAGATGCGCCAGCACCGCCTTGCCGATGCCCGAGGCATGGAAGGAGCTGCGCGTGCCCGGCCGGAAAAAGGCGCGGATCGCCTGGTGCGTCTCGACCTGGCTGACGAAGACGACGCAATCGTCCTCGGCGACGCCGAGATTGGCGGTCTCGCCGGTCTTCTCCATCAGTTCCTGCATGACGATACGGGCGCGGTCGACCAGCTTGCGGCGGCGCAGGAACGCCGCGCCCATGCGATAGGTCTCGACGCCGATCGACCACAGCTGGTCAGGGCCGTCGAACTCGACCATGCCGTGGTTTTCCAGCGTCGTCAGCATGCGGTAGGCGGTGGATGCCGGCAGACCGGAACTGGCGGCGATCTCGCTCAGCGACAGGCCACTGCCATCGGCGACGATTGCCAGGATGCGCAGCGCCCGGTCCAGCGACTGCACCGAGGCGGCCTCGGCCGGCCCGTTGAAGGCGCGCGGCCGGCCGCGCTGGCGTTTTTCGGTGGTCTCCATCGGGCCATTCTTCGCTCTGTTCGCCCAACAAGCAATGAAAAAGTTTTTCACCGATTTGCCAAGCGAATTCGTGGAAAACAGAAAGTCAAATCAATTCAATTCACAAGAGCCGTGTTCTAGAAATGAAAAAATATTCTGAAAAAATTGAAAAATCATTGGTGCGCTGGCATCATAGGCTATCAACAATTCCGTGGAGGCTGACATGGCCAGGATGCGCGCAGTCGACGCAGCGGTTCTCGTTCTCGAAAAGGAAGGCATCTCCTGTGCCTTCGGCGTGCCGGGTGCTGCGATCAACCCGCTCTATTCGGCACTGAAGGCGAGGGGCAGTATCCGCCACATCCTTGCGCGTCACGTCGAGGCGGCCTCGCATATGGCCGAAGGGTTTACCCGCGCCAGATCGGGCAATATCGGTCTGTGCATCGGCACTTCGGGTCCCGCCGGCACCGACATGATCACCGGCCTCTATTCGGCCGCTGCCGATTCAATTCCCATCCTCTGCATCACCGGGCAGGCGCCGCGCGCGCGTCTCAACAAGGAGGATTTTCAGGCCGTCGACATTGCGGCGATCGCCGCACCCGTCGCCAAATGGGCTGTTACCGTCATGGAACCCTATCTGGTGCCGATGGCGCTGCAGAAAGCGTTCCATCTGATGCGCTCGTCGCGGCCGGGGCCGGTGCTGATCGATTTGCCTGTCGATGTGCAACTGGCCGAGATCGAGTTCGATATAGATGCCTATGAGCCGCTGGTGCCGTTCAAGCCGGCAATGTCGCGCGCTCAGGCCGAGAAGGCGTTGACGATGCTGAACGCGGTGGAAAAGCCTGTCATCGTCGCCGGCGGCGGCATCATCAACGCCGATGCGTCCGATCTGCTGATCGAGTTCGCCGAGGTCACCGGCGTGCCTGTCATTCCGACGCTGATGGGCTGGGGTGCGATCCCCGACGACCACCGCCTGATGGCCGGCATGTGCGGGCTGCAGACCTCGCACCGCTATGGCAATGCCACGATGCTCGAAGCCGATTTCGTTTTCGGCATCGGCAACCGCTGGGCCAACCGCCACACCGGTTCGATCGACGTCTACACCAAGGGTAAGAAATTCATCCACGTCGATATCGAGCCGACGCAGATCGGCCGCGTCTTCGCGCCGGACCTCGGCGTCGTCTCGGACGCCGGTGCGGCGCTGAAAATGCTGCTCGACGTCGCCACCGAGTGGAGGACGGCCGGAAAATTGCGCGACTGGTCGGGCTGGGCCGGCGAATGCCGGCAGCGCAAGAAGACAATGAAGCGCAAGACCCATTTCGACCAGGTCCCGCTGAAGCCGCAGCGCGTCTACGAGGAGATGAACAAGGCGTTCGGCCGCGACATCACCTATGTCACCACGATCGGCCTGTCGCAGATCGCCGGGGCGCAGTTCCTGCACGTCTACAAGCCACGCAACTGGATCAATTGCGGCCAGGCCGGCCCGCTCGGCTGGACGCTGCCGGCAGCGCTCGGTGTTCGCGCCGCCGATCCGGACCGCACCATCGTGGCGCTGTCCGGCGACTATGATTTCCAGTTCATGATCGAGGAACTGGCGGCCGGCGCACAGCACAGATTGCCCTACATCCATGTCGTCGTGAACAATGCCTATCTCGGGCTGATCCGCCAGGCGCAGCGCGGCTTTTCGATGGACTTCGAAGTCAGCCTGGCCTTCGAGAACGTCAACCGGAAAGACGAGCCTGAGGCGGGCTACGGCGTCGACCACGTCGCCGTTGCCGAGGCGATGGGCTGCAAGGCGGTCCGGGTGCGCCGGCCGGGGGAATTCGCCGGTGCCTTCGAAGAGGCAAAGCGCCTGATGAACGAGCACCAGGTTCCGGTGGTGCTCGAATTCATCCTCGAGCGCGTCACCAACGTTTCGATGGGTACCGAAATCGACAAGATCACCGAATTCGAGGAGCTAGCCGAACATCACGAAGATGCCCCCACGGCGATCGTAATGCTCGACTAAGCTGTGTCGATATTCAGGTGATGCCGGCCTGCAAACGGCGGTTTCCTGCGCTTCCGGTGCTCACGTACCCAAAAGTACGCTCAGCTCCGGTTCTCGGAACCCACCATTTTCGGCTCGGCCTGACCTGAATCGCAACACACTTAGGACGGCGAGGAAGAAGGAGAAAAGAATGCCACGGTTTTCAGCCAATCTTTCGATGCTCTTTGGCGAGCATGACTTCCTCGACCGCTTCGATGCCGCCGCCCGCGCCGGCTTCAAGGGCGTCGAGTATATCGGCCCCTATGACCATGCGCCGGATGTCGTCGCGGCCAGGTTGAAGAAGAACGGGCTGACGCAGGTCCTGTTCAACCTGCCTGCCGGCGACTGGGCCAAGGGCGAGCGCGGCATCGCGATCCTGCCCGACCGCATCCCGGAGTTCCGGCAGGGCATTGCCAAGGTCGTCACCTATGCCCATGCGCTCGGCTGCGAGCAGGTCAACTGCCTCGCCGGCATCGCGCCGCAAGGCGTCGATCGCTCCGTGCTGGAAGACGTCTTCGCCGAAAATCTGGCTTTCGCGGCCGAAAAGCTGGAGCAGGCCGGCATCAGGCTGCTGATCGAGCCGATCAACACCCGCGACATTCCGGGCTTCTTCCTGAATTACTCGGACCAGGCTCTGGCGCTGATCGACCGCGTCGGATCGAAGAACCTGTTCCTGCAATACGACATCTATCACATGCAGATCATGGAGGGGGATCTCGCCCGTACCATAGAGGCAAACCTCAACCGCATCGCGCATATCCAGCTTGCGGACAATCCCGGCCGTCATGAGCCGGGGACGGGCGAGATCAATTTTCCTTTTCTGTACAACCACATCGACCGCATCGGCTATGCCGGCTGGATCGGGGCGGAGTATAAGCCGAAGGCGGGGACGGATGCCGGACTGGGGTGGTTCCGGGACCTGGCCGGGCAGGGCAGCGCGGCGGCGTAGCGGGCAAGAGAGGCCCCCTCATCCGGCCGCTGCGCGGCCACCTTCTGCCCGCTGGGGAGAAGAGGCTGGCACCGGCGTTCGCGATCTCTTCTCCCCTCGGGGAGAAGGTGGCCCGAAGGGCCGGATGAGGGGGCGTTTCACATAGTCACTTGGAGAAAAACATGGAAACCATCGGCTTCATCGGCCTCGGCATCATGGGCGCGCCGATGGCGGGGCATCTGCTAGACGCCGGTTATCAGGTCGTCGCCAGCGACCACCGCTCGAAGCCGCCGGCCGATCTCGTCGCCAAGGGCCTGAAGACAGTCACCGGCCATGATGCCGTCGCGCGTGCCGCCGACATCGTCATCACCATGGTTCCGGATACGCCGCAGGTCGCCGACGTGCTGTTCGCTGAGAACGGCGTCGCGTCCGGGCTGACAAGAGGCAAGCTGGTCATCGACATGAGCTCGATCTCGCCGATCGAGACCAAGGAATTCGTAAAAAAGATCAACGATGTCGGCTGCGACTATCTCGACGCGCCGGTGTCGGGCGGCGAGGTCGGCGCCAAGGCGGCTTCGCTGACCATCATGGTCGGCGGTGAGGAAAAAGCCTTCGAACGCGCTAGGCCCATCTTCGAGAAGCTTGGCAAGAACATCACTCTGGTCGGACCGAACGGCGTCGGCCAGACCACCAAGGTCGCCAACCAGATCGTCGTCGCGCTGACCATTGAGGCCGTCGCCGAAGCGCTTGTTTTTGCATCGAAAGCCGGCGCCGACCCGGCCAAGGTCAGGCAGGCGCTGATGGGCGGGCTCGCAAACTCGCGCATCCTGGAAGTGCATGGCGAGCGCATGATCAAGCGCAGCTTCGCGCCCGGCTTCCGCATCGAACTCCACCAGAAGGACCTGAATCTCGCCCTTGAAGGCGCGAAAGCGCTCGGCGTCGCCCTGCCCAACACTTCAACGACGCAGCAATTGTTCAACTCGTGCGCGGCGAATGGCGGGTCAAAGGAGGATCATTCGGCGCTGGTCAAGGCGCTGGAGCGAATGGCGGGATGTGAAGTGGGTGAATAGTGAATAGTGAATAGTGAATAGTGGGTCGGTAATCAGTAGCAGATGGGTGAGTCGTTGGTAGTGAATTGGTCACGACTTACGTACACTCTCACCATTCACCATTCACCATTCACTCTCTCAAAAACTTCCTCGCCGCATAAAGCGCCACCGCCGCCGCATTCGACACGTTGAGCGAACGGATGGCGCCCGGCATGTCGAGCCGGGCGAGTGTCGTCACCGTCTCGCGTGTCTTCTGGCGCAGGCCTTTTCCCTCGGCGCCGAGCACCAGAGCGATCTTGTCGCCGGCAAAGCTGGTTTCAAGTTCCGCCGGCCCGTCCGAATCCAGGCCGATCGTCTGGAAACCGGCCTCGTGCAACTGCTCCAGCGCATCGGCGAGGTTCTTCACCTCGATCTGATCGATGTGTTCGAGCGCGCCGGAGGCCGACTTCGCTAGCACGCCGGATTCCTGCGGGCTATGGCGCGACGTGGTGATCAGCGCACCGGCGCCGAAGGCGACGGCCGAGCGCAGGATCGCGCCGACATTGTGCGGGTCGGTGATCTGGTCGAGCACCAGCACCAGCCTGGTGTCGCCGAGCGCATCGAGGCGTTTCGGTTTCAGCGGCTCGGCCTCGATCAGCACGCCCTGATGCACGGCATCCGAGCCGGTGACCTTGTCGATGTCCCTGGGTTCGACCAACTCCGCCTTGAAGGGCAAAGCGCCAAGGTCGGCGATTGCCAGTCGCTCGGCAGCGTTGCGCGTCACCAGCATCTTCTTGATTTTGCGGCGCGGATTGTCGAGTGCGGCCCGCACCGTGTGCAGCCCGTAGAGCCGCACCAGCCCATCCGCCGGGTTCTCGCCGGGCGGCACCGGCTGGCGTGGCCTGAATGCAGGCGCGCCACCGCTCTTCTCGTCGCGATGCGCGCGGCGCAGCTTGGCGTAGTGGGTGTCTTTAGGGGTCTTCGATTTGTTGTCGTTGCTCATGGCCGGCTTCTATAGCCGTGTCGTCCGGCCATGGATACAGCTGCATAAGCTGCTTGTCGGGCGAGGCGTGAGATTCAGCGCTTTTTGCCGGACTGTTGCGGTTGACAGTTTTGGGCGCTGCCGCCATAAGGCGCTTCGCGGAAGGGCTGCTCAGGCAGCCGCGACGCGTCGATGCCTCGTTGCATGGCTCCGGCGGCAGACTGGAGAGGTGCCCGAGTGGTTAAAGGGGACGGACTGTAAATCCGTTGGCTATGCCTACGTTGGTTCAAATCCAACCCTCTCCACCACTGCCGGCCCGGAAGCCCTGAAACGCAGAGCGAGCGTCGGAGCGGATCCGATGCTTGACTGAAAGGCGCGGGTATAGCTCAGTGGTAGAGCAGCAGCCTTCCAAGCTGAATATGCGGGTTCGATTCCCGCTACCCGCTCCAGATTTCCCCCAAGCCGCGGCGCACCTCGCGCACGATGCCGAAGTAGGCAGCCCCAAGCGAAGCGCTTTGCCGATAGTTCAAAGTATTCGTTGCGCGTCCAGACGGACGCGCATCTTAATCTGTGTTATCGTTGTTATCGTTGTCCCGAACCGCAGGCGGCGTTGGGCGACAGGCGTCAGCTCGCGAATTTGCTGAATATGGACGCGAGCTGGTTCTGCTGCGGCACCTGCCCGTTCGGCGTCAACTGGTCGACAAGCCCTGGCAAGGCCGCGGACAATTGCTTGAGCAGATCCTGCTGGTTCAGGCCCGTCCTTTGCGCGATCTCCTGGATGATTTGTGGCCCGAGAGCACTGCCCAGATCGCTGGGGTTGATCGGCTGGTTCTGACCGGTGCCGACCCACGAATTGGCAACGTTGCCGTGGCCGGCGTCCTTCAGTTTGTCGAGCAGTCCGCCCAGACCGCCGAGCAGTCCGCCGTCGGCGGATGCGGTTGTATCAGGCGGGACGGGGGCAGGGCTCTGCGCCGCCTCCGGCTGGGCGGAACTTCCACCGCTCAGCATTTTTCCCACCAAAAGTGCGCCGAGCGCGATCATCAGCGGCTTGGCGACGTTGCCGCCGGGAACGGCATTGTCAAACAGTCCCATTGTGGATCTCCATGTCAAATTGCCCGTCCGTCTCCAACAATGACGCATCCATGGCGAATTTCAAGCCGGTTTGAGCTTTCCGTAATCATGATTTTCAAGTTGGCTTGAGCTTTGCTTAATAATGTGGAAGTAATCGGGTGCGGGGAACGGAGAGGAAAAATGTCAATATTAAGCTGGATTATTCTCGGCGTCATCGCCGGCTTCATAGGCAGTAAGATCGTCAATAAAAGCGGGCAAGGCCTTGTGCTCGACATCGTGCTCGGGATTGTCGGTGCCATCGTCGGCGGGCTCATCTTCAGCGCCTTTGGAGCGTCGGGCGTTACCGGGCTCAACATCTATAGCCTGATCGTCGCCGTGGTCGGTGCCGTGGTGGTCCTGTGGGCCTATCACCAGTTCAGCGGCAAGAGGGCTCTGTAGAAGCCGCTCGGCAATTGCGTCGGCATTCACCCGAATGCCGACCGCCTATCTGATCCTTTTGAGGATTTCGCTGATCAGCGTGTTGAGGCCGGCTTCCAGCCCTCTCACCATGATCGGCCATAGTTCCTCCAGCAATCGCTGCCATACCGCATCGCGCCCAATCCTCACCGGCAGATTTGGCATCGCGCCCATTGCCGCCGTCACGTCGCGGCGCAGCCGCTCGCCACAGGCGCTTGCGCCGCTGATCGTCGGATCGAAGGGCAGCCGGGTGAAATCCCATTTTCCGCGCTGCTCGATGCCGAGATTGCTCTCGACTTCGGCATGCGACAGCACCGTTTTGGGCGTGACCTTGATGCGGTAATATTTGCAGAGTTCGGCGACAACCGCGGTCATCGCGTCCCACTGCGCCCCGGTCATCGGATAGCGGCCGGCATCGAACGGCCTTTCCTCCGCCCCGGCCATGCAGCACAGCGAAACCCCGATCGAGCCGCCGTTGCAGTTGAGCGTGTGCGCGGCATATCCCGGTTTTACCCGGCCTGAATTGAGCGCGATCGAAGGCCGGCCCCTGACCAGGCGGCCATTCCCCTCGACCAGTATGTGATACGCATCCCTGTCGGTATCGCCGGCCGAATGCGAGCCGGCCGTCCAGTGGCAAATGACGCGCTTCATCGCAACATTGGGCAACCAGTTGGGCGGCAATGCCACAGAAATCCCCCGCGACATAGGTTCAGTGACGGAGCACAGTATAGTTTCCTTGGCGGCGGACGCGAAAACGAAACGATAATTTGGTTGAGCGTTTTCTAACGGTCAGCTATTCGCCGGCATCTCCGGCGACCGCGTGTTCTCTGTATTGCGGCAGATCGTCGGTGATCGTGAACCACTTCGCCTTGGAGCCGACGAAGATGTGCTGCGTCGGGCGGATGGTCGGCTCGTCGACGAGACTTCCCATGGCGACATGCACGAAGGCACCGTCGCGGACCACCGAATAGAGCAACGAGCCGCAGGTCTTGCAGTGCGCGTCATGGCCGGTTTCGTCGCCGAAGATCATGAGATTGTCCTCGCCCCTGGTCAGGCTCAGCCTGTCGCGTTCGATGCCGGCGAATGGCTTGAACGCCGAGCCGGTGGTGCGCCGGCAGTTCGAGCAGTGGCAGTTCGCGGCATAGATGAACGCGTCCGCTACCGCGTACTGAACGGCGCCGCACAGGCACTTTCCGATAAGCCTGCGGCTGCGTGAATTCTGGTTGTCATCCGGGCTTGCCACGCGCTCCTCCCATTGTGCAGGCCGATTTCAGTTTCAAGCGACGACGGTGAACCGGCGCTTTCGCTCGTCGAGCGAGACGATGGTCAACCCGCTGGCGACCACCAGCAGGATGCCGCAGATGGCCAGCGCATTCGGGAGCTGCCGGAATACCACCACGCCTGAAATTACCGCCCAGACGGTAAAGCAATAGTAGAACGGCGCCACCACGCTGGTCGGCCCGATGCGATAGGCCATGAAGATAAAGAAGTGGCCGAAGATCAGGAACAGTCCGGCGCCGCCCATCAGCAGCAGGTGACGGATTTCAGGCACCACCCACTGCTCGGAAACCAGATGCGCAACGCCGGCGCCGGCGAGCACCACAATCACCGCGGAAATGGCGACGACCATCCCCGGCACGTCGGCGGCGACCTTGCGTCCCGCCAGATCGCGCGCGGCGGACAGAGCTGCGTTGCCTAGCGCCAGCAGCGCGTAGACCGAAATCCCCTGCATTGTCGGTTGTGCCACCATCACCGCGCCGACAAAGCCGAGCCCGATCAGCGCCAGGCGTACCCCGCCGATCCGTTCGCCAAACAGCATCGAGGAGCCGACCAGCATCAGCAAGGGCGTGATCTGTCCGAGCGCGGTCGAATCGGCGATCTGCATGTTGGCGAGCGCCACCACGTAGCAAAGGATCGCACCCAGTTCGAGCAGGTTCCTGCGCAAAACCTTGGCGTCTAGGATCAGCGGGATCTGCTTGCCGTAGCCCAGCATGAACAGCAGCGGAATGCCCCACAATGTTGCCGCAGCGCCGCGCAGGAACAGCACCTCATAGGGCGGCAGTCCCGCGGTTGCGAGTTTCATCATCGTGTCGTTGACGATGTAGGACCCGGTCGAAACGACCATGAACAGCGGGCCTCGTATGGCAGTCGGGATGAAATGCATCGGCCCACGAAATCAGACCGGCGCCAGGGCGGCAATGGGCCAGATCCGGCTGTAAATCCGGCAAAGCCGTCAGCCGCCGCCGTAACCATTCCATTTGCCCTTGTTCGTTCCTATATCCGCGCCACATTCTCCGAAACCGGATCACGCGTTCGGGCGGGCGAGCGCGCTCGGCGACAAGGCACTTGTGTTTTTCGGCCTTAGTCGCTAATCGCCCCGCATTCGACTGAACTGAAGGTCCAGGCCGTCCCCAGGCCGTCCAAGGAAAGAGACTATGGCAAAAGGTAAATTCGAGCGCACTAAGCCTCATGTGAACATTGGCACGATTGGTCACGTCGACCATGGCAAGACGTCGCTGACGGCGGCGATCACCAAGTATTTTGGCGAATACAAGCGCTACGACCAGATCGATGCGGCGCCGGAAGAGAAGGCGCGCGGCATCACCATTTCGACGGCGCACGTCGAATACGAGACCGCCAACCGCCACTATGCCCATGTCGACTGCCCCGGCCACGCCGACTACGTGAAGAACATGATCACCGGTGCTGCGCAGATGGACGGCGCGATCCTGGTGGTGTCGGCCGCCGACGGCCCGATGCCGCAGACGCGCGAGCACATCCTGCTCGCCCGCCAGGTCGGCGTGCCCTCGATCGTGGTGTTCTTGAACAAGGTCGACCAGGTCGACGACGCCGAGTTGCTCGAACTGGTCGAGCTCGAGGTGCGTGAGCTTTTGACCAAGAACGAGTTCCCCGGCGACGACATTCCGATCGTCAAGGGTTCGGCGCTTGCCGCACTTGAAGACAGCGACAAGAAGATCGGCGAGGACGCCATCCGCGAACTGATGGCTGCGGTCGATGCCTACATCCCGACGCCGGTTCGTCCGCTCGACAAGCCGTTCCTGATGCCGATCGAGGACGTGTTCTCGATCTCGGGCCGTGGCACGGTTGTGACCGGCCGCGTCGAGCGCGGCGTCGTCAAGGTCGGCGAGGAGCTGGAGATCGTCGGCATCCGTCCGACCACCAAGACGACCTGCACGGGCGTCGAGATGTTCCGCAAGCTGCTCGACCAGGGCCAGGCCGGCGACAACATCGGCGCGCTGTTGCGCGGTGTCGACCGTGAAGGCGTCGAGCGCGGCCAGGTCCTGGCCAAGCCCGGCACCGTCAAGCCGCACAAGAAGTTCGTTGC